>CAZAYE010000027.1:0-12807 GCA_964489255.1 uncultured Enterobacteriaceae bacterium | reverse complement strand
GTACCACCGGGCAGGGTACCCGGGTCAGTTCTGTACGGACGAACTCGATGCCAGATTCGGGCACACGGTTCGAATCGAAGAGGTCGCCAGCGATCAAGAAGAGGTCAGCGTCTTCCTCGATGACTCGATCGATGACCTTCTGAAATGCCCGTTGAATGCGCCAGCGATACGACTTCCCCTCCTCGCTTTTGCCAAAAGTGTCGCTCTCTAAATGCACGTCAGAAGTATGAATGATCTTGATGCGGCGGCGTGGCATGTCTTTTTCCTCAACCAGACCCTAGACTCTGAGACTCTAGACCCTAGACTCTCTCCTTGGCAGCATCACTATCGCGTTCCCAGGCGTCAGCTTGGCCCCTTGCGCATTTTCTACCCAGATCTCGCACTCAACATATCCCTTGCCGTCTTCGATCCACTTCCGTATCACCGTTCCCTTGCACGCGAGCGGCTCGTTCACATAGGCAATGTCGCGGTTCGCATACGACAGCTTTTTCAGCGTTCCTTCCGCTCCAATCCAGCGAGTCAGCAGTTGTGACAGGAACGCGCCGCGGAGGGGACCGTGGACGATCACGTCGCGGTACCCCTCGGTGAGGGTGTGGTCTTTATCATAATGAATACGCTGGGGATTCCAGGTGATCGCACTGTAAAGAAACAGTAAGGTATTCGACGGCGTTTTGTGGAGCGGCGGCAGCGCCATGCCGACTGCCACATCTTCGAAATAGATTTGTCCTTCCGCCATGATTTATTCCCAACAGACTGCTGAAAAAAATAGCGATCGTGCTTCGACAGGCTCAGCACGAACGGAAAATTGCCCATGACTTCAGTACCAGCCCGTTCGCCCTGAGCTCGTCGAAGGGTGAACGGGGCATTTCCCCGTACCCTGCTAACGCAAAATCGCCGCCCCTTTCTCGATCAACACGACCTCACCGTTCTGGTTGGTGTACGTACACTCTCGCTCGACGAAGATCAGCGGTCCACTGCGCCCCTCTTTCTGGTAAATGTTGGTGATCTTGCAACCTCCAGTGATCGTATCACCAGCACGGATAGGAGCGAAGAACTCAATCTCTGTCCCGCCATCCATCAGCCGTGGCAGGGGAGTCGGCGGAATAGGAAACTTTCCTTCGTAGGGCAAACCGTCAGGACGCAATTCGCTCTCAGGCACTGGATTGGTCAATGGCGCCATGTAGAACAGCGGTGGAGCAATGAGCCTGCCATAGCGACTCTGTTTAGCGTACTCTTCATCCAGATAGAGAGGGTTTAGATCATCCGTCGCGACGGCGAACCGCCTAATGTCAAGCTGCGAGGCTTCGATGGTCCAAGGTGAAGTCTCGTGGCCGACCCAGGAACGAATCTCATCAGTAATGAGCGATTCTTGCGTCACCGTTGTACTCCCTGGTTTCAAATATAGACTCTGTAAGTCAACATTCCATAGCAGCTAAGTTAAAGCAAGTCAAAAACAGGTCCAAAACAAGTCTCGGGCACGTCCCAGGCAAGTCGGTCAATAGAGAGAACCCTAGGTGAGACAATCAGTTAAGCGCGGGTTACGGGTTTAGGGCTGTTTAAACTCGGCAGGTAGTAGTAGGGCAGGTCTTGATTATAGCGGTCTGCACTTGAGTGTACCCTGGGAGCGCGCCCATCTTGGGCGCTTTCAGACGGGCGGGACGCCCGCGCTCCCATAGGGAAGGACACTTCCTTCCAACTGAAAACTGTTGTAGGGCAACCACAACTATAAACAGCAGGGGACGGAAGAAGGCTATCTAGTATCGTGGCTAAAACTATGTAGACGGCGGTGGGTGCTACTGGCGCCTGTGTCCGCCAGTGCGAGACGGTGAGCATGGGCAGGCAAGCTGCCCGTGCACCCAAGTTTGTCACCACCGCTTAGTTCGCTTTGACCACCGACTTATTCCACACCACCGGTCGGTCAGTCGCGTTCCCGAACATTAAACATTTGTCGATGCTGCACCCGCTAAAACTGAAATATCCATCCCCATCCAGCGCCCATTGCCCTTGCCCATTATAATTTTGAAAGATGCCGATCGTGCTCCACCCGAGCCCGCAATCGGGGGTGCCCATAGTGGAGGGATAGGCTCCGAATATCCTTGGGGCAGGCACAAGCGCCAGCCATTCCCCCTCACAATCTCTTCAACCCCCCCCGGGCAGGAATCTGCCTGCTCGCGGGTTCCATCAGGCCACAGGATAATGACCCCCGGAGGTGGCGGAAGATAGTGTACCGGAGGAGGAAGGGGAGAGTCAGGAGGCAATGCATCGCGCCTGCACCGACCCACTGCTGGTTCCCAATGCGCATAGGGACCGCACTGTTGTTCAGGCGGCGGCCCCGTCTGATCCTGAAGAGCGGGCAGAGTCCCTTCTGAATCTGGTTCGGAAGAGAACACTGCTGGTTCTTGAGCAGGGGGCGGGACCGGCTTTATCGGCACTCCTTCTACCTCTACCGGCAACACTGCTGGGTTATCAGTCTCGACAATAATTCCATCGATACCCATGCCCACGGAGGTTACCCCCGGAAGCTGCATAAGTGTGTCCTGATGGCGCTTTAACACTTCGAAGGCTTCTGTCAGGGGAATCCCCGGAGGCACGATTATGCTCGACAGAGGCTCAGCCGGTGGTGCTTCTTCTTCCTGCACTGCATCAGCCCAGGCCGACAGTGGTAGCACCCATGACCATACACACACCACCATCACTAAGAGTTGGATCATCTGTCCCCCCCTCCTTTGAGGAATATTCCTCTGTCTTCCCGTTTGCCCTCAGATGGAGTGTTGCTCTTTTTCAATACACCCACAGTTTATATTCTCCCCCCCCTCTATTCGTCAAGAGTTTTTTCACGAGCACAAAGCAAAAGCCGCGTGAGGCCACGTGGCCTCTAGAGGCTACCTGGACCCTGGATGAAGGGGATGTTGCGGCTTTAGTAGCGCTCTGCAAGGTCCCTTGCGGAATACGCCGGGAAGTGGCAAAGGCCATCAATGCTGCAACGTCCCCTATTTCTGAGGGCGTTGCCGAATTTCTCGTGAATGCTCCAGCTGAGCACGACCTCAAGAAATTCCTCCTCGAACACACCGACTTCGCCCGATGTCCAGAACTACAATTGGCTGCTTGAGGCTTTGTCAACAAGAACCTGGTACTGTCTAGTGTTATGGACCCGCTGTAAAAAACATCGTGAACTTGCCCGATGCACCACTAAGGGAATAGAGTTTATGTCCATGTTTAATCTTCTCATTCGATCATGGAACCAATACGTCCGTTCCGTAGTTTTTCGACGATTCTCCAGGACTCCGTGGAGATACTACTCCTGCCCCTCATTCCCCCTTCCTCCTACGATGCTCTCGTTAGAGGAAATCCGCTTGCTACATTGGCTGACCTCCGAGCAATATACGGGTTGTGGTGAAATTATCGATGCGGGCTGTTTTCTGGGAGGGTCGTCGGTCGCGTTGGCTGACGGTCTCAGGTGCAATAGAAGATTGCAGCAGCGTCAGAAAGAGAAAAGGATAACGAGCTATGATCTATTTGTTGCTGATTGGTATGCCCACAAATATTTTCTTCCTGAGAAGCAAGAAGGCGAGGACCTTTCTGAATATTTCCTGCGGAATATCAACCCCTACGAAGCCTACATTACCACCATTAAGGGCGACATCCGCTTGATCGAATGGAGCAAGCGGCCGATTGAAATCCTCTTCATTGATGTCGCAAAGCAGCCAGATATTAACGACATCTTAATCCAGAGACTTTTTCCCTGTCTTATGCCAGGGGTATCGTTTGTGATTCAACAAGACTATGTTCATGAATGGCTCCCCTGGATCCACGTTACCATGGAATACTTCACAGAGTATTTCGCACTTCGCGACTATGTAGGTGAATGCTCAGCGGTCTACCAACTCATCAAACCTCTCCCTCCGGACAAATGCTTGGGCTTTTCAATCCAAGACATCCCTCCAGAGCAGCAACTCGAGCTGATGGATCGGGCTCTGGCGAAGATTCCCGTGCCTGAGCGGAAGATTGTCACGCTGGCAAAAGTGCGTCTCCTGTATGACCTTGGACTGGTACAGGAGGCGCGCGCACTCCTTGATAGCTTGGCGCAACAAGAACAGAATGAACCCAGGGTCGTGCAAGGGATTAATGATATGAGAGGCTTTATTGCCCGATAACGGCCCAGCCAAGAGCCGCTAGGGTGGACAAAAGCACGGCATTGCCCACCGTAAAAACTGTCCTTTCCCCCTCCCAACGAGCAAGAGAGAACCTTCTGAAAGAATTTCCCGTTGCCCCTTTCGGTGCCGTAGGCTGGGATGAGGCCTGCGAATCCCAGCGATTTCCCTAGCAGCACTCAGCACGTCTCCGCTTCCATGACCACATGCGACGAGTGGACTATGCAGTATTCCACTTGCCCCGGCTGTCCTGCCCTTGAGGTGGGCGCGGGTCGCCGTTACAGTCCCGGCATGACCGAGTTTGCCCATACGTTTTTACTGGTATTTGGCCAGTTAGCCGTGGGAGGAATCCTCGCATTAAGTGTACCAGGGTTTCACGAAATCGAGCGAGGGTTCTTCAAATCCACTGCCTGTGTCTATCTGGGTTGCGGCGTTGCGATTCTATTAGGCAAAATATATTTGGTTCTGTTTGCCCGCCCGGAGTCACTGTGGAGCCTCCGCGGCTTTGAGGTCGGAGCGTGGCTGGTGTTCTGTGGGTTGTGCGGAATTTACACTTACACCTTGTGGGGTGACCCCTTTGTGTTGCGGGCTCGGGCATATCTGCTCACCTTGCTCTCGGGCATCGTCGCGTTGAGCGTGAGTGCGAGTACCTATCGCCAAGCCTCTCTCGTTTCAATCGAGACCGTTCTCTATCCGCTCAGTTTTCTGACTTCTGCGGCAATGTTGGGAGCGGCCGCGACCGGTATGTCACTCGGTCATTGGTACTTGATCGAACTCGGACTCTCGCTGGAGCCGTTCAAGCGAGTCTTCAAATTCTACGCAGGGACGTTGGTCGTGTATCTCGGCGTGCTCATCCTTAGCGTAGCCCTGCTCTCGATCGCTGGCCGAGAACCGACCCTCTCCGGTCTTAGTCGCCTGTGGACCGACCATCGAGCGCTGCTAGGATTGCGTTTCGGGTTGGGACCCCTCGCCTCCTTACTGTTGGCATACATGATCTGGCGAACCTTACAGATCCCCCAGACGATGGCGGCTACTGGCTTGTTCTATATTGCGATTCTCGCAGCAGTGGTCGGAGAATTCCTCGGGCGGTTTATTCTTTTCCGGACGGCGTTGCCGTTATAAAGTAGGGGCGACCGGCCGGTCGCCCCTACGGTTTACAGATCGTAAATCTTGATTATCGACGCTCGCAAACCCTTCGGTGTCCGACTCACGTCGAAGCCAACCCGCATTCCCTCACGCAGGAAACGGATGTCCTGGCGCGGCACGCCTAATAGCGTCACAAAAGGGAAGGCGAATGGAATATCCTTACCGGAGTCACTGCGAATGACTCCAGTCTCATTTCTCCAGAAGATTTTGCTGATAATTCCGTGGTAGAACAGATCCCCCGGCTGCTCTCCGCCGTTTGTCAGCTCCTTATCTTTCTCCACGCCTACGCGAAGAGCATCTCGTGCATGGCGTTACCCGCCGGCACCATAGGAAATACACCTTCACTTTGGGGGATCACCGCATCGACCAAGACAGGGCCGGGAGTGGCAAAGGCTGCCTTCAAGGTCGCAGCGAGGTCTTGAGATTTCTCGATGCGGAAGCCTCTGGCTCCATAGGCTTCGGCGAGCTTGACGAAGTCGGGCATCGCGTCCATGTACGAGTGGGAATACCGTCCCTCATAGAACTTTTCCTGCCACTGCCGCACCATGCCGAGGTAGTAATTATTCATGATGATGACTTTGACCGGAACTTTGTACTGTACAGCGGTGGCCAATTCCTGGATATTCATCTGAATGCTGCCGTCTCCGCTAATCACCACCACAGGCCGGTCAGGCGCTGCAAAATGGGCACCGATCCCGGCTGGTAATCCGTACCCCATTGTTCCCAGCCCACCAGAGGTCAGCCAAGACCGTGGCCGCTCGAACGGCATCATCTGCGCGGTCCACATCTGGTGTTGGCCGACATCGGTGGCGACGATTGCCTCGCCTTTGGTCAGGTGGTAAATCTCTTCGATCAGTTCACGGGGTTTGACCTCGCCCCCTGGACCACTTTTTTCATAGGGCAAGGGCTTTTCGGCTTTCCACTGCATGATCTGCTCGTGCCAGTCTGCCCAGAGCTGCTGACGAGGAGCGAGGCTTTCCTGGTTCTTCACCTTTTTCAGCATCTCTTGGATGACTTCTTTGATGTCGCCGACGATCGGGATGTGCACTTTGATGTTTTTGCTGATTGACGAAGGATCGATGTCAATATGGATGATCGTCTTCGCGTTTGGTGCGAAGTCACTAACGCGGCCGGTGACCCGGTCATCAAAGCGCGCCCCAACTGCAATGAGCGTGTCGCAGTGGTACACCGCCATGTTCGCCCAGTAGCCCCCATGCATACCGAGCATACCCAAACACAACGGGTCGCTGCTGGGATATACGCCTAAAGCCATCACGGTAGTGGTAACGGGAATCTTGAGCCCGCGGACTAGTTCGGTCAGTGGGGCAGCGGCATCCGACCACTGGACCCCACCGCCAACGTAGAAAAGCGGGCGCTCGGCAGTTTCGATCGCTTCCAAGGCTTTCTCGATCTGCCGGTCGTTCCCTTTCAGGGTTGGCTTGTAGCCGCGGATTTCTACTTTCTCTGGATATTTGAACGAGGCCTGAGCGGTTTGCACATCCTTAGGTAAATCGACCAGTACAGGACCGGGACGGCCGCTGCCAGCGATGTAGAAGGCTTCTTTGATCACGCGAGCGAGGTCGTGGACGTCGCGCACCAAGTAGTTATGCTTCGTGCACGGTCGGGTAATACCGGTGACATCGGCTTCCTGGAAGGCATCGTTCCCGATCATGCTGGTTGGGACTTGGCCAGTAATCACAACAATTGGGGTCGAGTCCATAGCAGCATCGGCAATACCGGTCACGGTATTGGTCGCACCTGGGCCAGAAGTCACGAGCACCACGCCCGGCCGGCCTGACACCCGGGCATAGCCTTCCGCCATATGTGCTGCCCCTTGCTCATGTCGCACGAGAACATGGCGGAGGGCCGTACAGTTCATCAGGGCGTCATAGGTGGGCAGAATTGCCCCACCGGGATACCCGAAGATGGTATCCACCCCTTCAGCTAAAAGGCTCTCAATCACGATCTGCGCACCGGTCAACTTTTTCATAGAGTAGCTCCCGCCTGATTTACAAGAGGCACGATTGTACCGACTCACTATGGGGAGCGCAAGGATAAATTCTGGGTAGGGAGAAACTGCCGTTCTCCTCCTTCGCCCGAGCTCGGGACAGGTTCGCCAAGCTCAGGACAGGACCTGTCGAAGCCTGAACAACTCTGCGAGCTGTCTCCCTCTTCCCGGAGGTGAGGTTTTGCGCTACCTTGCGCTCCAAGAGTCGCCAGTTGATAAGGTAAATTACTGAAAACGCAAAAGAATTTCGCAGTGGAGGATCGCCACAGGAGGCAGCCATGGAATTTGCTATTTCCTATCCCGCACGACCGGACGCCTGGCAAGATCTGGTCATCGCCGAAGATCACGGTTTCACTCACTGCTGGTTTTATGACTCGCAAATGATCTACAGTGACGTGTATGTGTGCATGGCCTTGGCGGCGGAGCGCACCAAGAAGATCAAACTGGCGACTGGCGTGGCCATCCCCAGCAACCGCATCGCGCCCGTCACAGCCCACTCAATCGCGACGATTAACCAGCTCGCTCCTGGTCGCACGATTCTGGGTATCGGCACCGGCTTCACTGGTCGTAACACGATGGGGTTACCGCCCGTCCCACTGGGGATCATACGCGAGTACATCCAGATGTGTCGGGCCTTGCTGCGCGGAGAAGAAGTGCTTTACCGGGAAGGAGCACGTGAACGTTGGATTAAGTTCCTCCACCCGAACCATGGGTATATCAATCTCAAGGACCCGATTCCGATCTATCTCGCTGCCAACGGTCCCAAAGCCCTGGCGTTGACCGGCGAACTTGCCGATGGTTGGCTCACAACGCTGTCTGACCCAGCCAGTTTCAAGAAAAACCTGGCTACGGTGGAACAAGGGGCAACGAAAGCGGGACGGAAACTCACGAACCTCCCCATTGCTGTGCTTTCGACCGGCTGCGTCTTGCGCCCAGGGGAGTCGATTACTTCGCCGCGCGTGGTCGAGCGCGTGGGACCGCTGGCTATCGTCGCGCTGCACGCACTCTGGGAACGATCCGCGGTTGCTGCTGACTTGCCCTCAGCTCTGCAAGACCTCTATAGCCGGTATGATACCGAGTATGTCGCCAAGCTGAAGACGCCGGCTGACCGCCGCTACCTAGAGGTGCATGAAGGGCATCTGATCTATCTGAAGCCAGGGGAAGAGCAATACGTGAATGAGACGCTGATTCGCAGCTTCAGCTTGACTGGAACTGGGGAGGAGATCATCGCCCGGCTCAAAGCCCTCGAGGCCGTAGGACTCAAACAGATTGTGCTCCAGGTAGTGAATAACGGGCGGGAAATGATCGAAGAGTTCAGCCGTGAGGTCGTTGCGAAGTATTAGCCATTAGCTTTTAGCTATTAGCTTTTAGCTTAAGAAGGCCAAGTACCAGAGAATGGGAAAAATGGAGAATCGGCGAATGAGAAATACGGTCTCCGATTCTCTTACTCTCCGTTTCTTTTTGAAGGAAGTTACCTATGGCTAAACAGTCTATCACTCTAGGCCTCGCCATTTCGCTCAGCGGACGTTACGCATTGCTCGGCCGGCAAGCCCTGGAGGGGCTGGAGTGCTACGTCCGCGACGTCAACGCGGCCGGTGGCATTTTCCTCAAGAGCGCAGGCAAGAAACTGCCAGTGTCGCTCATGGTCGAGGATGATGAAAGCGACGAGAGCAAAATCCGCAGCTTGGTCGAGAAGCTGATCCGCCAAGCGCAAATCGACTTACTCATCGGTCCCTACGGCAGCGGGCTCACCCTAGCTGCGGCTGAGATGGCCGATGCGTTCCAGTACGTGCTGTGGAATCATAGCGGTTCCTCAGATGAGATTTTCGAATGTAACCTCTCTTCAGTGGTCGGTATTTTGACGCCAGCCTCGCTCTACCTCTGCGCGATCTTGGACATGCTCAAGTCGCTCGACCCCACGGTCAGACGAGTTGCGCTATTCAGCGCCAAGACTGGCTTTGCCGCAGACATGGCCTCCGGAGCGCTGAACTGGATCAAGCGGGAAGGCTTTACTCTGACCATCCATCAATCCTACCGTTCCGGCATTGAAGACTTCCACCCCATGCTTGGGCAAATCAAAGACGATCCCCCTGATGTGTTTCTCAGCGTGGGGCGAGTTGAGGACGACATCCTGCTCGGCCGACAGTTACGTGAATGCAAACCTCGCCTGAAAGCGGCAGGGCTGGTCGTCGCCGCAATTAGCCGTTTCAAAGCGGCCCTGCGAGAGCAGGCGGACGGCTTTTTTGCGCCGAGTCAGTGGGAACCGCAAGTCCGCTATGCGGTTAATTGCGGCCTGTCAGAAGAGGAGTTCGTTTCTCATTATCTCAAGAGCGCAACCGTGCCGATCGATTATCCCGCAGCCCAGGGCTATGCCGCCGGTTTAGTGGCGCAGCGCTGTGTTGAAGAGGTCGGCACCCTTGACCAAAAGGCGCTGCGAGAAGCCGCAGGCCGGCTGCACTTTACGACCTTTTATGGCCCTTATGCGATCGATCCCAAGACCGGCAGACAGACAGCTCACCCTATGTTAGTCACGCAGTGGCAAAAAGGAAGAAAAGAGATCGTCTGGCCAAAAGAGGTAGCCGAAGCTCAGCCGCTGTACCCGGGCCCCTTGTGGGAATAATCAATTAAGCTCATTTGGAAAGGAGCGTATTTATGGGACGGTTGGAGGGAAAAGTGGCGTTAGTCACCGGCGGTGCGTCAGGCATTGGCCGGTCGATCTGCCTGAGTTTTGCCACAGAAGGAGCAACCATTATCTGTAATGACCTCACGGTCGAACTCGCGCAGAAAGTGTTGGCTGCCTGTGGGCAACAAAAGCAGGGGTTAGCGGTGAAGGCTGACGTTTCCAAGAGCAGCCAAGTCGCAGTCATGTTCGACAAAATCAACAAAAAGTTTTCTCGTCTTGATATCCTTGTCAACAACGCGGGTATTGGGCTGGAGAATGCCCAAACGCGTGCCCGTTTCAACAAAGTGCTGGAAAAGCAACAAGCCGAGCTGGCGAAAGACGGCAAAATCAAGACCGCGCTTGAAGCCACACAGCACCTGACCGACGCCGAGTGGACCCGCATGATCGGCATCCACCTCAACGGAACATTTTACTGCACCCGCGAAGCGCTCAAGATCATGGAGAAGCAGGGCGCGGGTAAAATTATTAGTCTGGCGTCGATTTGCGGAATGACAGGCTGCGCTGGCGCACCACACTACAGCGCAGCCAAAGCAGGGATTATGGGCTTCACCCGCGCAGTCGCACGCGAGGCAATCGTGCGTGGCATTCAGGTCAACGCGATCGCGCCCGGGTATATCGATACCCCAATGACCCAAGTCATCACCGACAATGTACGCAAGGCGCTCTCCATGGCCACGCCCGCCGGCCGATTCGGCTCGCCTCAGGACATCGCCAACCTGGCCATCTATCTCGCCTCTGAAGAGTCCAACTTTGTCGTCGGACAAGTGATCAGCCCGAATGGCGGCTATGTCATCGCCTAACGAACAACCGTATCATCACCCAACCGTACTCTCCTTATCTGCTCGTCCCGGAGGAGAGGAACGCCCTGCGCTCTCGCCAACATTCCTAATACTAATTTGCTCTCAAAATGTCTGCTTCTCAGTAATGTCATTCTGAGCCGAAGGCGAAGAATCTCAGGAAAAATGAGACCCTTCGCGGAGTTTATCCTGAGCGCAGCCGAAGGGCTCAGGGTGACAGCTTTGGTGCGGTTATTATGTAACCGAGAATGCAAATCGGTATAACTTCTAGCCAGTCTTTCCTTGTGGGTGTCAACCAAAGTGGAGTTTCATTCGTTCATACAAACTGGGTAGGGAAGACGTGGGAGACTACGAGAGCGTGCCCGACGAGCAGAACCTCTACGAAGAGCTGTACCGTGTGCACCATGCGCGGGTCGTACAACTCTGCCGCCTCTGGCTGAATGACCTGCACGAAGCCGAAGAGGTTGCGCAAGAGGTCTTTCTGAAGCTGCTGCAGGCGAGCAAAGCAAACGATCCGTCCTTCGCCTGGAAGGCCTGGCTTACACGGGTTGCGCTCAACGCCTGTCGCGACCGGCGACGCTCGAGTTGGTGGAAGTGGTGGAGGGAGAAGCCTATGGATTTCGAGGAAGCGCATATCCCCAGTCGCAACCCAACCCCGGAAGAGGAAACCGTAAGCCGCGAAGAACGTGAACATATTTGGCACTTCTTCCGTGCTCTCTCCGTTCGCCAGCAAGAAGTGTTTGCCCTGCGGTATGTAGAAGAATGGTCCGTAGAAGAAGTTGCGCAGATGCTCGAGTTGACCCCCGGCAGTGTGAAACGTCACCTGTTTCGCGCTGTCCGTCATCTGCGTAAATCCTTAGGAGGTCGCCGATGAGCCGACATCTACGGGGCGAGATACTTTGGTTGTTACATGAAGGGGAAGGAACAAGTGCAGACCGGGCCCACTTAGAGGGCTGTACCTCTTGTACGGCGCGTTATCGACAGTTAGCGCACGACCTCAAAGTGCTCGGGCAGGTGTTGCGAGAAACTCCCCCTTCTCAGGCGATTCCTCAGCCACGTCGTATCCTGCAGGTCCGCTGGGTCCCGGCGGTGGCGGTCATGACAGCGACCCTGCTCCTGGCCTGGGGACAAGAGTGGCTGCGAGAGTGGTCGCGCCCCATATCTCCAGCTGAAGTGCGTCGCAACCAAGAAATCACCCACTTTCTGACCAAAGAGGTGCCTCTCGTCCTCTTCTCAACCACAGAGATGAGTCCCGGGAGTCTTCCAACTCGCGCGACGAATCTTGCCTACCTCCAAGCCGCCCTTGACGGTGAATGGCCCAGTGAGCCCTGTGAGCCCTCTCGCACTGCCGACTGTGGACCTGATCCTTTCTCCTTCCTTCTCGAAGGCGAGCACCCTGAGGAGAGCATGCCGTGAAGAAGAGAATATACATCCTGGTAGTCGGACTCTTAGTCCTGAGTTTGGGGGTCGTTCCTGCGGCTGGCCAGGAGCTTGGGGCACTCGAATCCTTAGCGAAGAAAGCCTTGGAAGGGGACGGGCTGGGAAAGCTATTGCCTTTCTTGCTTAAAGGGGTCGGGATGACCCCAGAACAGAACCAGCGAGTGGGAGAAATCATCGCGGCCCACCGCGAAAAGTTCCAAACGCTCTTCAGCCAGCTGCAAGCTGCCAATCAGGACCTAGCCAACAAACTCATTGTCCCCGAAGAAATCAAAGCCGAAGATCTCGCTCCCCAGGTCCAACGCATCATCGAACTCCGCGAGCAACTGCTGCTCGAAGGTCTGTACGCCGTACTGGAGGTACGCCAAGTGCTCACGCCAGAGCAACGGGCCAAGGCAGTCCAACTCAAGGAGCAGATACAAACCCTGCGTAACACGATGGGCGGAGTTCTAGGAGAAAAAAGTACGCGAACCACACCGGCAGAGGAAAATCCCTCTCCGGGTGATCGGTAAGAACTCCCTTCGGAGGAAGGATCGATATGCAATGGGACAGCTTAATCATCTGCGCGACGCTCTGCGGTCTGAC
>CAZAYE010000026.1:0-12904 GCA_964489255.1 uncultured Enterobacteriaceae bacterium | reverse complement strand
CAATAAGAGTTCCTAACAGAACCGTTTCACCCTGAGTCCTTCGACTACGCTCAGGATAAACTCCGCGAAGGGTCTCATTTTTGCCCGGAACTGTGAGATGCTTCGCTGCGCTCAGCATGACACAAGTGGGACACGAGCCGTTTTGTTAGCTGTGCTAAGTCGGCTTTGTGAAGATCCCCGGCTGTTCAGCCTATCGGGCGTTCCACCAAGCGCACTAACCCTTCCAAGAAACTGCTCATCCACTCCTCTCCTCGGTGTCGAGAGACCTCAGCCAGCTTGGCTTGGTTGAGCCAAATTCCCTGGCAGGCTGGACACTCCTCGATCATTACTCCATGAAACAGGTGTGGGTGAAGCCGTTCCCCGCATTGGGGGCACCGCGCGCGAGTCAGTTCCCGGATAGCTCTTTCCTGCTCGGCTTCCTGTGCCTGCCGAAGTTTGGCGATCAACTCGCGATCGCGCTCGGCAAAATAGCGATCCTCCTCGGCTAGCTCTTTGAGCCGCATCTTTTCTCCCAGGTGGTCCTTCTCGTCCATAAACAATCCTCCTGACCATGCATGAGGAGTGGGCGCTTCGTCAGTAACTTTTTCTTGTGTCTCAGATATACTCCCGGCGGCTGAGAGGAACAATCTCCTCATCGTTTAGGACTGGATATCGTCAGCGACGAAAGCAGGAGCATATGGAATCCGTCGAGAAAACGATTACGTCGAAGAGATCATGGATGCCAACCCTGTCGAATTCCTCCAGATAAAGATCGCTTCTGGACCAGATATCCGACACAACTCCTAACCGGTGCGTCTTGTGAAGGCGTCGCAGAACTTCAGCTTCTCTCAAACACAAAGACGTTACTCTCTCACCTTACGCTGGCTGTGAACAGATGAGGTGGGCAATTCGGTAGTGACTCCCGTCATGGCAAAGCGCGGCTTGAAGAGCGACACCATCGAAGGGATGAATACTAACGCGCCAACTACGTGCAAGAACAGGATCAGGGTGAGCAAAAACGCCATCTCGGCCTGAAACTTCATAGGAAAGAACAGCCAGAAAATCACGCTGGCCGTTAGGGTAGCGCCGGTGAAGAGAATAGCGCGTCCGGTCGTCATGAGCGCTTCTTCGATTGCCTGATCGATATTCGCGGAGTGTTCATATTCTTCTGTGATGCGCGAGAGCACGTAGTAGCCGTAGTCGATGCCAACGCCGATGCCGATCGCCGCTACTGGTAACGAGTTGATGTTCATGTCGATCTGGGTCCAGTACATGATTGCTTCGGTCAGCGGCTGCGCTACGATCGAGGGAATCATCACAATGAGCGCGCCAGCCAGGGACCGATAGGTGAGGAAGCTCAGCACAAAGACGGTGGCCAAGACCAGATATAAGTTCACCTGGTAGGACCATTCGACCTCTTCGTTCAGTGCCGCCAGCATGCCGAACAGGCCGCAGGCCAAGCGGAAGTCAAGGGTGTCCTCCGGGTTGGCTGCGATGTATTCCTTGGCCAGCCGTAGAGCCTCTCCGATGGTGTCGCGGCGGTCGTCTCTGAAGAAAATAGTAATAGTGGCGTTCTGCAGGTCTCTGTCCACCAATCGTTCAAGTCCGGGCGCGCCAGCGGTCTGGAGAAAAAACCCCCATAAGTTGCCGATATGCCGCGGTTCCGACGGCAGAATCGCCCATTTGGGCACGCCTTCCTCAAACATCTGATACAACTGGCGGATAATATCGACGCCGCTGACGCTACCACCGGCTTTCGGACTGTTGCGTTCCATATACCGCTGGAACCGCTCCAGGGCGTTGAGCGCTTCAGTGTGGCGGAAGACGCCAGGCTCACGCCCTTCGGCAATAATTGTGAGCTGCGCGATGCCAACAAACCCTTTCTCGATAATCCGCTCGTAGGCGACATTGTAGGGATGGTTAGCGTAGAACAAAGACTTGCCGATGGACACATCACCGATCTTGAGTTGTCTGGAGTAGTAGAGACCGACCAGTAGGACTAGAGCGAAACTCGCCGTCACCGCAGAACGCGCATTCCCGCGACTGAGCTTGACAAGGGCACGGTTGATCCCAGTCGCCATCTTGCTGGACAGGCGCTGGCCGGCCTGGGGATCGCGTCGTGGCGGCAGGAGTAAAGACAGCAGGATGGGATGCAACGTCACCACGCTGACCGAGATGGTCAAGATCCAGAAGCTCGAAATGATGGCAAGCTGTTGCATCGCTGCGATGCGCGCCACCGCAAGACTCAAGATTGCCAACCCGTCAGACGCGATCGACACCAGGGCAGGAGAGAACAGGCTCACGTAAGACTGACGAATTGCCAGATCCTTATCGCCCAGGCGAAAGTACTCTTCATGGTAGCGCTCCATAGACTGCACTGAGTGCGACAGGGCTCGTGCAGTGATCAGGAGGAACACGACGATCATCAACAGGTCAATGGTGAATCCAAGGTAGCCGGCAAACCCGAGAGCCCAGACAGTGCTTAACCCGCCAGAAAACAGCGGCATCAAGACGCCCTGCAAAGTACGGAAGTAGAACCATAAAAGCGTGGTAATGGCCAATACCGTGAGCCCGGTGATCGCGAAGATCCACGGCTTATAGCTGAAGATCCAGCAAAACAGCATAGGAAAGCCGGTCAGGTAGATCATATGGTTGGCATCAGTCTCCTGCGCTTGCAATCGGAATAGGTGCTCGGTCATGCGCGCGAAGTTCAGCCCAGATTCCCAGAACCCAACCGTGATCAGCGCGACCTTATTATCCCGCGAGACCAAGAAGTCGAGGATGCCATCGTTGGTGTAGACCGCCTTTTTGATGCGGGCTGCATCTTGAGGAGTTTTTGGCGGACCAAAAGAAAAGAGCGGCAGTAAGTCAATACCGGCGCTGGTGACTCGAATATTGCGCACTTTGGGGTGGGAGATCGATAGCACCTGCCAGGGATTGACTCCTGGGACCTCCAGCAGGGTGATCGTCAGGCGATCGATTTTGTTGAGGGTCTCGACAGTGAAGATATCTCCTTCCTTCACCTCGACTGCGACCACTAAGACGTTGGCCGAGCCGAACATCTGGGCGTGCTTTTTGTACAGTTGCAAGTAGGGATGGCTAGGCGGATAGAGATCCAGAAAGTTCATCTGGATCGTGGTATGGGCAAGCTGAGAGGTGAGAAAGAGGGTGATCGCCAGCGCAACGATAAGCACGGGCCAGCGATAGTGGAGAAGAAAGCTGATGTAGGCTGCCATCCATTGGCGCGGGAGCACGGCCGGAATCCCTCCAGGAGACTATTGACCTTCTTCAAGGTCGTCGAAGCCAAGGGCACACAACAGCCTGCAGAAGCGCCTCATCGAGACGAAGCGAAATCGTTTTTGTCATGCATTCTGCAATACAAATCGTAGGGCCCAATGTCAATTTTAGTTTTCTTTGAGGGTGCATAACAGAATCCTGGCTCCAGGAGAGAAGTCTACCACCGGTAGGGGCACGGCATGCCGTGCCCCTACAACTTACGGGCAGTTACCAAAAAATTGTTATGCACCCTTTCTTTGACGAAGCTGCTAGTCGCACCCTTCTTCTCCAGAGCGCATTCTTTCTCTTTCTATGAGAGTGCCTACATGTGCATCTGAGAGAACTCTGGCATACTAGCCTCTGCCGAGATTGATGATAATGCTAATCGGTTAGAAAAGTACAAGTATCATGAGATCATTCTTCTTCCTGTTTCTCCACTGGCGGTGTGAAAACCTACCCCCTGCAATTGCAGGGGGTCTCCTTGCAGCCATGGTGTTGATTTCTTCAGCCTGTGAAAGCAACTACCCAGCGTCCGCTAGGCAACCCCACGCTGACGAAGAGGGAAAAGTTCCGCGGCAAGTAAAAACAATAGTCGTGAGAGAAACGCAGTGGGAGCGCACGGTGACTGTCCTTGGCTCACTGGCCGCACATGATCAGGCGACCTTGAGCGTAAAAGTCCCCGGGAGGCTTGAAACTATTCCGGTTGATTTCGGCAGTGTGGTAAAACGTGGACAGATGATTGCGCAGGTAGAGCCCCGAGACTATCAGCTGCGGCTTCAACAAGCTGAAGCGGCCCTGGCGCAGGCTCGTGCCCGCTTGGGCCTTTCACCAGAAGGGACGGACGATGGTGTGAATCCGGAGCACACGAGTACAGTGAGGCAGGCGCAGGCGCTTCTTGAGGAAGCGCGCCAGAACCGCGACCGTCTCGCTTCACTGTCTGAGAAGGGTTTTGTCTCACGCGCCGAATTTGACTCGGCGAAAGCCACCTATAAAGTCGCCCTGAGTCGCCGTCAAGATGCCATAGAAGAGATTCGCAATCGTCAAGCCTTGCTCCTGCAGCGTCGCTCAGAACTCGAGATCGCTCGCCAGCAGTTGGCCGACACCGTCGTGCTCGCGCCGTTTGACGGAATGGTCCAGACCAGGCACGCCAGTGTGGGAGAATATCTGGCAGCAGGCGCGCCAGTTATCACGGTTGTCCGCATGGATCCGTTGCGCTTGCGGGCTGAGGTGCCTGAACGGGCCGCGCACCGCATCCGGGCAGGGCAGGAGGTGCGGGTGATAATCGAAGGAGATCCAAAGATTCATGAGGGGCGCATCATGCGTCTCAGTCCCACGATTAACGAACAGAACCGCATGCTGACCGTCGAGGCCGATGTACGGAATAACGGATCTCTTCGTCCCGGTTCCTTCGCCCGGGTTGAGATCGTGACCGACGGAGAAGATAAGGCTCTGACCGTCCCAGCTGATACGATTGTGTCCTTTGCCGGTATCGAGAAAGTGTTTGTTGTGCAAAATGGGAAGGTAGTCGAAAAGCCGGTGACCACCGGACACCGGGCGGGCGGATGGGCTGAGGTCACTACTGGCGTGAACCTCGGGGACGTTGTCATTCTCGAACCGGGCAATCTCCAGTCAGGACAGGCTGTGCAAGTCATACGGTAAACGGTTTTATGCAGAAGCTCGCAGCAATCTGTATCCAGCGCCCCATTTTTGCCTCGATGACTGTCCTGGCTTTGGTGGTTATTGGCGCGGTGAGCTATTTCCGTTTGGGGGTTGATCGTTTCCCGTCCGTCGATGTGCCAACGGTCAGAGTATACACGACCTTGCCTGGGGCATCTCCAGAAGAAATAGAAACGGAGATTTCGCAACGGGTCGAAGAGGTGGTGAATACGGTAGAGGGAATCGACCAACTCCGCTCCGTCTCTGGTCCAGGGACCTCATTCGTAGGTGCCACCTTCAAACTTGAGCGCGACATTGATGTGGCAGCCCAAGATGTCCGCGACCGGGTTGCGACTGTCGTTCATGACCTGCCAGAAGATGCAGACCCTCCAGTCATCTCGAAGTTTGACAATGATTTAACCCCGGTCCTCACGGTGGCGCTTTCCGGTCAACGCTCCGTCCGCGAACTGATGGAATTAGCTGACAAACTAGTCAAAGTGCAGCTCGAACGTTCCTCCGGGGTTGGCGAGGTCGAGATCGTCGGTGGGCTCGAGCGGGCGATCAACATTTGGATCGATGCCGATCGGCTCGCCGCCTATCAGATCCCTATCACGGCGGTGCGCAATGCCCTCGTCCGCCAAAACGCGGATATCCCTGGTGGCAACGTGACGGCAGGTCCGCAAGAACAAGCCCTGCGCACCATGGGCCGCATTGTTGACCCAAAATCGTTTAACGAATTAGTCATCGCGACACTCAACGGCGCACCAGTGCAGGTGCGGGACATCGGCTGGGCTGAGGATGGGACGAAGGAGCAGCGCTCAACTGCGCGCCTGGATGGAGTGCCGACGGTGATCCTCAACGTCCGGCGTCAGTCAGGCACCAACACCGTTGAAGTCATTGAAGCTGCCAAAGCGAACCTGACCCGCATAGCTGCGCAATTACCGCCCGGTGTGAAGCTAGAGGTGATCCGAGATCAGTCGCGCTATATCTATGCCGCACTGCATGAAATCAATCTCCACCTCGTCCTTGGCAGTATGCTGGCCTGTATCGTGGTGCTCGCCTTCATGCGCAGCTGGCGTTCTACAATTATTGCCGGTGTCGCCATTCCGGCCTCAATCATTGCCACTTTCGGCATGATGTGGGCACTGGGATTCACACTGAATAGCGTGACCATGCTTGCCCTCGTGCTCATGGTCGGCATTGTCATTGATGACGCGATCGTCGTCTTAGAGAACATTTTCCGCTTTATTGAAGAGAAAAAGATGCGACCATTCGAGGCTGCGCGCGCAGCGACGGCTGAGATTGGCCTCGCCGTCATGGCCACGACGCTCAGCCTGGTTGTGATCTTTATTCCCGTCTCTTTTATGTCGAGCATCTCGGGGCGTTTCCTCTTTCAATTCGGTATTACGGCGGCCGTTGCAGTCATGGTCAGTCTGCTTGTGTCCTTTACGCTCACCCCGATGATGAGTGCCCGCCTCCTGCATGGCGAACACTCAACCACTGCTGAGGTTCAAGCATCAGCCGCATCACGACGTGGCTTTTATGCGTGGCTCGATCAGGGGTACATGAAGATCCTCGCGTTCTCCATGCGCAATCGACTGCTGGTGATGTCTCTTGCGCTTGGGGTTATCCTTTCTTCTGTTCCCCTGTATGCCTTGGTCAGGCAGGAATATATCCCCAGCGACGTTGACGAGGCCGAGTTCGAGGTCAACGTGACCGCTCCCGAAGGGGCCAGCCTGGCTGCCATGGATGAAGTGATACGAGCAATCGAGGCCGATCTGCAAACAACCCCAGGTGTCCGTCTGGTGCTGGCGTCGGTCGGTGGTGGCTTTCTCGGCAGTGTCAACCAAGGAAGCGTCTATGTCCGTATCGCGCCACATGGGGAGCGCACGTTTTCCTTGACGCGTCTGTGGCAAGCCCTCCTACGAGGAGACCCTTTCGACGCGTTTCACGGCCACTATACCCAGCGTGAGGTCATGCAGGAGGTACGCCGTCGTCTCCGTAAGTACACAGATCTCCGTACCTCAGTCCGCAATGCTCCCTCGTTTAACATTGGTGGCGGGAACTGGGAAATCGACTTTGTCATCCGGGGACCAGACCTACGAATGCTCGCCACCTCTGCTGAGCAGCTCCGCGAGAAGGCGCGAGCACTCGGCGGCATTGTCGATGCCGACACGACGCTGAAGCTTGACAAGCCTGAGTTGCGCATCGAAATCGACCGGGATCGTGCCGCGAAGCTTGCGGTTGACACGGCGGATATCGCGACAGCCCTCCGAATCATGGTTGGTGGCGACACGGAGGTATCCCGTTTTCGTGACGTGTCGGTGAATGATGATTACGATGTGCAACTCCGCCTCGCCGAGGGCGACCGCAATGATCCCAGCACCATAGCGCGACTCTATGTCCCCAGTCAGAATGGCGGTCTTGTTCGGTTAGACAACCTCGTCCACATCGTTCCCACGCCCAGCGCTTCGCGTATTGATCGGCTAGACCGGCAACGCATGGTCAGTCTTCGCGCCTCGATCGGGCCTGGGTATGCGCTCGCTGACCGACTCGAGGCGCTGCGCACGGCTGCCGCAGAACTGACCCTGCCTGCGGCGTACTCCACAACCATCTCTGGGCGCGGTCGGGAACTCGAACGCACCTTTCGCGAGTTCCTGTGGGCGTTTCTGCTCTCGATCATTTTCATGTACATGATTCTCGCCTCGCAATTCGAGAGCTTGGTGCATCCACTGACCATTTTACTTTCCTTACCGATTTCGGTGCCGTTTGCGTTGTTCTCGCTGTGGTTGACTGGCAATACGCTCAATCTCTACTCGGCCTTAGGCTTGCTGGTGTTATTCGGTGTCGTCAAGAAAAACGCCATCTTACAGATCGATCATACGAACACCTTGCGTGGGGGGGGGATGGACCGCCTCACGGCAATCCTGCAAGCCAACCGGGACCGGCTTCGTCCAATCCTGATGACCACGCTCGCCCTAGTCGCTGGCATGCTCCCGCTTGCCCTGGGAACTGGTCCAGGCGCCGAGGAGCGACGTACCATCGCTGTTGTGGTAATCGGTGGACAAACCCTCTCGTTGCTCTTGACTCTCATTGTGACACCGGTTGCCTATTCGCTCTTCGACGACATTGGCGCGAACACTCTCGGGTGGCGTTTCAGTGTGATACGCGAATACCGCACGAGATTCCTCCAGGGGGTTTTTGCCAGGCAGCGCCGTCTCGGAGCAGCCAAAAGAGACCTGCCAGCCAATCTCGACGTCAGCCCTGGTGAGGCAGAGAAGGGGAAGCGTCCGTCAAATCCCGTGGATATAATTCCAGAAAACGTTTCTTGAACCGGTTCTCGAGCGGTTTCTTGATGAAGATTGTATAGTGGGCTGGGCAGGCACGGGGGCCTGCCCCTACACGGAGTTGCCGCTAATGGATAGTTGTCAACGGTAAAGCGTATAAATCGGACCACACGAGATCGGCACACCAGATTTGTCACCCTGAGCCCTTCTTCCGCTTAGTTGCTGCGCTGCATTAAACTACTGAACGTGAATAGCTCAGGAGAAAGCGGCTGATTGTACAGTGCCTTGTTGACGAGGGAGACCGTTGTACGGCGGGTTTGGTAATCTATCCATGATTGCCCGAGCAGAATCGGGACCTGGACTTCATGGTTATCTGGATGAGAGGCAGGGTTCCCATAACTGAAAAAGACGGTGCGCCAGTGCGCCTTGTCCGGATCAAAGATCACTACATAGAACGGGGCAAAAGTCTGCTGATCCACGTAGAGCAACTTCCGGCTGTATGGATGATGAGGACTACGCGGCACCATTTCTAGCACATAGACACGCCGGAGTTCCCACGGGTCAAGCGGGTACCCACCACCGGTTCCACCGAAGAGCGCTTGAGTATTCTTCACGAGCCCCGGCACCAAAGCTGTCGTGGCAACAACCAGACGCCAGTCGTGCGCAGGAATCTGTTCTCCGGCCACGTCTTCGAAAATCATGGTAAACCCTAACGCTGATCCCTCAGGGTTATACGCAGAGGTCTTGAGCTTGCGGTTTGCCGCATCGATCAACCACTGTCCAAGCGGGCGGTGGTCGCTAGCGTGGCGGTGACGCAAAATTTGCAACGATTGACCAGCCCGGCTGTCGCTCAGAGTATTGGGCTGCGCCGCGAGAGGTTTAGTAAAAATCTCTGTGTACTCCTTATACACGACGCCTTCTTGTTCCCATGCGGGAATGTTGTCCTGTTTTCTGGCGCGGTACATGCCAAAGGCTCGAGCCAAGTGGGACTGAAATGCATACTGCACGGTACTGTTCTGGTCCCGCGCGAGAGTGTCGCTCCATTGCTCCAAGCGGTTGGCGGTATCCCGATAGCGCAGATCCCAGGCCGCCTTGAGTCCAACCTGTGGATCGGTCACGTCAAGGACAGGAAACGGCAGGCCAGCAGTGTACCCTGCCAACTCTCCGCCTTCTGCGGTCAGGCGCACGTGGTCTCCATATCCGAGGGTGGCGACGACGTATTCCTCACCAGGGGGCAGGTCAGTTGTTTCCTGCACGAGGAGAGTAAAGTCACCCTTGATCACCGCTTCGAGAATCTCCGGTGGCAGTAAATCTTGCGCGGCCTGCCAGGTGCCGGGTCCGATCTGAGATCCTGGTCCGATCCCATTTTTCGTCAGCGTGCCGCGACCGTAGGGGTAGAACCCTGCCAGTACGCGTTCGCGAAAACGTTCTAACTCTGCGGCGTTTCCTGCTGCAGTGGCACTCTGTTGCGCCAGCCCGCGGGCGATCGAAAGTTCCCGTTCAACCTGCTCCTGCGACAGGCCATATTGTTCTCGTAGGAGCGTGCGGGCAGCGTCGTCGAGGCGCGCAAACCGTTGCAGGCTCTGTTCGTACTCAACGATCGCTTCAGCGTGTTGACCGCGTTTGAGATAGGTCTGAGCCAGAGAGTAGGCATTATACGCTTGGAGAAAGTCCATCACACCCCACGGTCCACCCGTCGGACGCGGAGCAGAACGCGGACTGCAAGCACCCAGGAAGGTCAAGATCATCAGAAGAACAAGGTTGCAGCGACGCACCGTGAAGTGCATAGATATTCCCCCTTCGCAGGGCTTTACTCCGACAGGTTGGTTATTGTCAAGCTGAGAGACGATCCACCTTGGTATTGAGATTGCAGACTGTGGCAAAGAGCGCTAAAGCTCCGTCCAGGGACAATGTTGAAACGAAAAAGTCTAGGGGGCGGCACGCGCTCAGGCTGACCAGAGAGGAGCTATGGACGAACATCCCAGCCCAAGCAGAGAGAGAGAGGAAGACTTGGACATTACAACGCTAACCTGGATTAACACTCTGGTCATTCTATACTCCGCGCGGTCATAGCCGGAATAAGCGGAGCGTTTCCGGCATAGACGAGCACGCCGGGAACGGCCTGCGGCCTTATCCCGGCCTACGACTGAGAAAACGGTATGTCTCCTCGCTCAAATGAAAACCGCTGTAGGCTGGCGGATTGTCGAAGCCCTGGCCCGCATAGAGGAAACCGCATCTCGTAACGAGCGGTTGACGCTAGCGGTGTTAGAGCGGCTGACTCCTTCACAGAGTGGCAGAGCGTAGAAGAAAGGTCTCACCCAACTAAGAACCGCTCTAATTACATGTTCTGTAATTTTCACAGGCTCGGACTTTTCGCTATAGTTTCAGCTTTGTCCCCGCTGAACTGGGTCTGGAAACAGGTCCTGAGGGCTGGCAACCTCAGCGACGGCAGTAAAATGGTACCCCTTTTTGATTTCCGTACCAATTTTTGTGGCTGCTTGCTGAAGACACAGCAGGAATCGGGAAAGGGAGGTGAGGTGGCGGTAGGTAGCAGCCTCTTGAGAGGGCATGCCGCTCTCAGTCTGTCCGTTTGTTGCTCTCCCTTGGAAGTTTGTTGTCACGACTAGCTGTTGGTAGCGCCGGCAGAGTTGCAGCGCCAGGTTGTGATAAAACCAATCGCGGTGACGGAGGTAGCCGCGCTCGAGGCCGCGGGCTTCTCGGAGGAGCCTCGTGGAGCTGTCTGCCCAGTGCTGTAACACCCCGAGTACCTCGCCATTCGAGCCGGTTGCCTCCAAGAGTTGGAGCAAACGCCACAATCCAGGAGCTCGGGCGGTGCCGAGATGATCGAGAAGACTACGCGCCGCGGGTGAACACGGATCTGGACATTGGAGTTGGCGGAGGTGATTCTTCGTTTCTTCGAGCAGCTGATCGGCTTTGCTTTGCAGCGCACGCTTATGCTGCCACGCATGCAAAACTTTGTCGGGGAGGAAGAGGGCTTCTTCTCGGCCAGCCGAGTCAGTCAGTACACCAATCCGTACTCGACCATCGTGCCAAATCCGGGCGCTCAATTCCAAGGCTGCCACCACCCCCTCTTGTTCTTGAGCGAGGAGGCTGGGTGGAGGGATCTCTAGGGTGAGATGCAGCGACCAGTCCCAGCGCGCAGGAATCGAGTGACTACCATCTTGGTGTTGGTGGTACCCCTCCTGTCCTACCTGTTTGCCAATTAACGCTGCAGTCTTCAGGTACGCATCCTGGGGGAGAGGGCGGTGGAGGATGGTCACGAACGACAGCGTGGTATCCCTAACTTGAAAACTTCCCTGGGTCCGGGCCAACCGTTTGCGCTGGTGTTGGGAGACGGCTGGGTTGAAGGCTTCTGGGGGAACCGGTTCGAGGTGCAGGCGGTGACTGCGGCCAAAGATGCGCGCGATCGGTACTCCACCACTGGTGAAGCGATGGTGAAAATGGATCTCCCGCGGCGGACCCAGCTTGTGCCGTGGGGGGCCACTCTGGTGCTTGAAAAAACGATCCGTGGCAGTGAGAAATTGCTGCAGAATGAACTCTCGGTTTGCCCAGGTGGCGGAACAGTTGGCGGTGAGGCGCTGGACTTCGGCGGTGAAGGACTGTTGGAGTTGTTGCAAGGCTGGGCGTAGTGTTTTCCTCGTTTCCTGCCGGTCGGCGGTATGGAGGACTGGGGCCAGGAGTGCTCGATAAGCGGATTGTCGCCGCTCAAAGGCATCCACCAAGTGGTTCCACAGCGTACGCATCCCCTCTGTTTCTTGCTTGGCTGCTTCTGGCAGGCGCAACCAGCTGGGGTGTTCGAGGCGGATCCAGTACTGGTAGACGGAGAGGGGCCAGTCTGCTCTCTTGCGTTGATGCATTGTCAGGAACTGCAACAACAATCTTGTGTGACTGTCCCGCCCGTAGGGGCACGGCACGCCGTACCCCTACACAAGTTGCTACAGCAGGTAGTAGGTGAACTCAAACCAGAACTGGTCACGGTCAGCAAAATGCTGAATGCCCGTCCAGCTCTCACCCATCCCGCTGCCCGGATACCAGGCCACTCCAGCCGAGAGCTCGACGTTCTCGTATCCCATCACGTTGCGCCACCACCACTGCGAATAGAGCAGCCACTGCTTATCGCGCGGCTCCAGCACGACTGCGTTGCGGGTCTCCACCCGGCTGGCAAACAGCCCCTGGTTGGCAAACCCCAAGGTGAACAGGTGGTTCCACCGATAGCGCCGGCATTGCGGGTTGCTGTACGAGCGAATGCCTACTGCACGGTCTGCCGCCACCTGTTCTGCCGTGTACCCGTTGCCGATGTTGTCCACGTTCTGGCAAAAGTTATTAGCGACGTTGTCCCAATAGTTCTCCATCAGCCACTGCCCGGAGAGGAACCAGGCTTGGTCGTAGAAGGAATGGTGAATGCCAGGAATGTAGCGAAAGAACTGGTAGGAGCGCAGCAAGTCAAAGCCCACCATCGAGCGCCACACCCGGGTGTATTCGTCGATGTTATCACTAAAGGTCCTAGGATCTTGAGGATCGGTGAAGCGTCGGCCTACACCCAGCCCGCCGCCAAACCGGCGGATAACCTCTCTAGAACTGAAGCTTTCCTCGAAGCGGAAGACCATGCCGGTGTAGTCGAAGTCGTTGTAAGTAGCAGTGAATCCCGTCACGTGCGACCACTTATAATCGAAGAGCGCCGTTGC
>CAZAYE010000025.1:11765-12986 GCA_964489255.1 uncultured Enterobacteriaceae bacterium | reverse complement strand
ACGGGCGCAGCATGCTGCGCCCCTACGGCGCTTCGACATTGTGGTGACGAACCCGATGTGGAATCAGGACAACTTCGATCCAGCCGCTTATGAAAACGATCCCTGTGAACGGTTTGCCAGTCGGGGTGGGTTTGCCCCTGCTTCCAGTGCCGACTGGGCCTGGCTCCAACATGTGCTGGCTGCCCTCAATGAGCATGGACGCAGCGCAGTGGTGCTTGATACTGGCGCAGCCAGCCGGGGTAGTGGCAACCAAGGTGAGAATAAAGAGAAGACGATCCGCAAGTGGTTCGTAGAACAAGATGTGATCGAAGGTGTGGTTCTGCTTCCGGACAATCTTTTTTACAATACTACTGCTGCGGGCATCATCGTTGTTCTCAATCGCAAGAAAGCTAAGGACCGCCGGGGTCAGGTTGTTCTCATTAACGCAAGCGGCGAGTTCCAGAAAGGACGCCCGAAGAACTTTATCCCCGACGACGCCGTCAAGAAAATCGCCGCTGCTTTTCATGCCGGCAAGGATGTGGAGCGTTTCGTCAAAGTCGTCAACGTCGAAGAGATCGCTAAGAACGACTACAACCTCTCGCCTTCGCGTTACATCGAGACCGCCACTGCGACCGAGCATAGGGATATCCAGACACTGCTGAATGAATTGGCCAAGCTCGATGTCGAGGCGAAACGATTGGAGGGGGAACTGAACAGAATTTTCTTGGGACTAGGATATAAATGGGGAGGCAGTACGTAGCCGACTTCACGGGAGGCGGAGATGGACACTTTGATCTGGATCAACACCCTTGTCCTCATTTTCGTGGCGATCGCTCACGGAATTATGCTCTATGCAGTCCTCCTCGAGGTCCGCAAAGGCAACGAGATTTTATCCCGTAGCACTGAGGCACTCTCCCGGGTGGAGCGATTGAGTCTCGCAACCCTGGAGCGGATCACCACACAGCAAGGGTCTCGGGCGTAGGGGCGCCGCATGCGTCGCCCTTTCCGGGACCAGGGGACGTTACATGGATAGGACGCCAACAATGAAGTTCGACCCGGAGAAACACCACCGTCATTCTATCCGGTTGAAGGATTACAACTACGCCCAGACCGGTGCATATGTTGTCACAGTTTGCACGCACGGGCGGGAGTGTGTTTTTGGGGACGTTGCCGATGGAAAAATACGATTGAACGAGTACGGGAAAATTGCGACCACATGTTGGGAAGAAATCCCAAACCATT
>CAZAYE010000025.1:0-11755 GCA_964489255.1 uncultured Enterobacteriaceae bacterium | reverse complement strand
CTCGGAGATGTGTATAAGAGACAGGAGTTGTGCTCATTGTGGACGGCGAAAAACAGCCCCCCAGCACAAGGGCGACGCATGCGTCGCCCCTACGAAAACCCCGAGGTCCGCAACGCAAATCTGTTGGGGCGATTATCGGCGCGTTCAAATCCGCCTCTACCAAACGCGTCAATGAAATGCGCCGAGCGCCAGGTATGCCTCTCTGGCAACGTGATTATCACGAGCACGTCATCCGTGACGAGGATGAATGGAATCGTATCCGAGAGTACATAGCCGCCAACCCTGCACGCTGGACTGAGGATGTGAATAACCCCGCGCGTAGTCGTGATGCTCAGGCGAAAACAGATGAGGAGTTTAAGGGGATCTTTGCCGACCCAAGGGATGGACGGAAAAAGACCGCAATGTAGGGGCGAGGCATGCCTCGCCCTACAGAACACAGGGGGACCGATCGATGAGAACGGAACCGGCTGCAGAAGAAACTGGACGCGTTATACCTCTCTTTCCTAATGGTCCCAGACAAACCTTCAAGGAGACAGAGCTTGGTCCGCTCCCTGAAGACTGGGCTGTTAGCTCGATCGTCGAATCCTGCTCTAAGCCTGAATACGGCTACACGGCAAGTGCAGAGCAGGAACCTGTGGGCCCGCGATTCCTTCGCATCACCGATATTCAAGAGCAAGGAGTGAACTGGGACAAGGTCCCTTATTGTCGTTGTGACGAGGCCACGAGGAAGAAACATCAGCTCCAGCCTGGCGATCTCCTCTTTGCTAGGATTGGAGCAACAACAGGAAAAAGCTTTCTTGTTCATAACTGTCCAGAAGCTGTCTACGCTTCCTACCTCATCCGGGTGCGTGCTAAGGCCGTCGATCCTGCATTCCTCTACTACTTTTGTAACTCCGAGATGTACTGGCGGCAGATCAACGCCAACAAAGGAGACAAGCTCAAAGGGGGTGTCAGCGGCTCGGTGTTAGCGCAAATTCGCCATTGCTTTCCTCCCCTTCCCGAGCAGCGCGCCATCACAGCTGTCCTGTCGAAGATCCAGGCAGCAGTAGAGGCACAGGACAGGATCGTCGCCACGCTCAAAGATCTGAAGGCCGCGACCATGGCCAAGCTCTTCCGCGAGGGCCTGCGCGGTGAACCCCGCAAGCAGACCGAAATCGGTGAGATACCGGAGAGTTGGGAGGTGATACGGCTTGACGCCTTGGCTGATCTAGTGAGTGGTGGAACACCATCCAAAAATCGTCCTGAGTGGTGGGAGGGACCGATTCCCTGGGCTAGTCCCAAGGATATGAAGCGGCCACGATTGTGGGACACTGAGGACCACATTTCTGCCGAAGCTCTCGACCACGGATCACGTTTAGTGCCTGCCAAGACGATTTTTGTCGTCATCCACGGAATGATCCTTGCCAAGGACCTTCCGGTGGCGATGGCAGAGGTTCCGATGGCATTCAATCAGGACATGAAGGCTGTCCTGTCCCGAGACTTTACTGACGCTGAGTATCTACTCTACGCCCCCAGCTCGCGTAAAGGAGCACTTGTTCGGGAAATCAGCACTTCTGCGCACGGTACTCGACGTATGGGAACTTCTTCACTAGAAGCACTTTTGTTGCTGCTTCCAGCTAAGGAAGAACAGAAAGAGATCGCAGCGGCCTTGCGCTCACTAGAACAGCGAGAAGAGATAGCCTCAAGATCACGCGATACGCTCAAATCGCTCTTTTCCTCCATGCTCCACCTGCTTATGACCGGCCAGGTGCGGGTGAACCATCTCAGGCTGGACGAAGCCCTTTCCGTAGGGGCGCAGCATGCTGCGCCCCTACACCCTCGGATTGCGTCAGATGTTAAAGGATGAAGGACACCGGCGTAATCTTGGCGCAATGCGTTGTCGCAACTCGTTATAATTCGGTGTTTTTTCGGGTGTCGTAATGCCTGTCTTCAGCGTAATTCGGTGTAATTGAAGGAGGCCCTATGGAACAGCACGTTTCCCCAAAAAGCACTATCAGCGAGGAGACCCTCCAAGAGATCGTCCGCCGCATCGTCAAGGCGGTTGCACCGGAAAAAATCATCCTCTTCGGCTCCGCTGCCCGGGGCGAGATGGGACCGGACAGCGACCTCGATTTGCTGATCGTGAAGTCCTGCGAGGATCAGCGAGAAACCGCATGGATAATTCGCCGTCAGTTGATTGGAACCGCAGTGGGGATTCCTAAAGACATTATCGTAGTGACACCGGAAGATATCGAACGCTATAAGGAGACGATAGGGCTTATTATCCGTCCGGCGCTCCAGGAGGGGAGAGTCCTTTATGCCGCGTGATACAAGTTTAGTAGGAACACCACAGGAATGGCTACGCCGAGCAAAGGGTAATCTGGCGAGAGCTAAGCAACCCAAGCCTGAGGAAGCTTTTTGGGAAGACCTGTGCTTTGATGCCCAACAAGCTGCTGAAAAAGCAGTGAAGGCAGTGCTCGTGTTCTACCAGATTAGTTTTCCAAAGACCCATGACATAACAGAACTTCTTGTGCTATTGGACCGATCAGGACACGAACCGCCGAACGAAATCTGGGAGGCTGGCCGCCTTTCAAATTACGCCGTTCAAACACGCTATCCAGGAATTGCCCAACCTGTTACCGAGGAGGAATACCACCAGGCAATTGCTCTAGCTGAGCAGGCTATTAAATGGGCGGAGGAGATCCTCTCAACCAGTCAGGAATAGATGATATGCCTCCTAACCTTGGTTCCGAACGTCTGACTGCCCATGAGCCACTCATCCGCTACACCGTTGAGATCGGCTGGAATTATCTTCCACCTGAGGAGGCGCTGACGCTCCGCCGCGGCGAGAGCGGCACGCTACTCTACCAAACTCTGCACGATAAGTTCATCGCCCTTAACCCTGGCGTGGTCACGGTGGACAACGCCGGCCAAGTCATCGCCAAGATCGAGAGCGTCCGTAACAACATCGAGGGCAATGCGGAGGTGCTGGCGTGGCTACGGGGTGAGCGTTCGGTCTATGTCGAAAGTGAAAGGCGTCAGTGCAACCTCACCCTCCTCGACTTCGAACACCCGGCAAACAACCTTTTTCAAGTCACGGATGAGTGGCAGTATACGAATGGCCAGCACACCAACCGTGCCGATGCCATGTTCCTCATCAACGGCATTCCTGTCGCGTTGGTCGAAACCAAAGGAGCCAAAAAGCGGGACGGCATCGACGAAGGCATCACCCAGATCCGTCGTTATCACCGCGAGACGCCGGAGATGATGACCGCACCGCAGGTCTTCGATGTCACTCATCTCATCGATTTCTACTACGGGGTCACTTGGAACCTTGATCGTAAGAACCTCTTCAATTGGAAGGATGAAGAACCGGGGAACTTCGAGCGCAAGGTCAAACGCTTCTTCGCGCGGGAACGCTTTCTCAAACTCCTTAGCGACTGGATCATTTTCTTCAAGAAAGACGACGAACTGCGCAAGATTATCTTGCGCCAGCACCAGACTCGCACAGTTGAAAAAGTGGTCGAGCGGGCGCTCGATCCTGTCAAAAGTACAGGCTTAGTATGGCATACTCAGGGCTCGGGCAAGACCTTCACTATGATCGCGGCGGCCGAGCAAATCCTCGCCCATTCTGCCTTCGAGAAACCAACGGTCATCATGTTAGTGGACCGCAATGAACTGGAGAGCCAGCTATTCGGCAATCTCAAGGCCTATGGATTGGGTTACGAGCAGGCCACCTCGAAGGCGAGACTGCGCGAACTCTTGCGCGCCGATTACCGTGGACTCATCGTCTCGATGATTCACAAGTTCGACCGAGCCGATGCGAATCTCTGCAATCGGGCCAATGTGTTTGTCTTAGTAGACGAAGCACACAGGACCACCAGCGGTGATCTTGGCAATTATCTAGTAGCGGCCTTACCCAACGCCACTATGATTGGCTTTACCGGTACGCCTATCGACCGGATCGCTTATGGCAAAGGTACCTTCAAGGTTTTTGGTAAGGACGATGAAAAGGGCTACCTCGACAAGTACTCGATTGCCGAGTCCATCGAAGACGGTACCACGTTGCCGCTTCACTACACCTTAGCGCCAAATGACATCCGCGTGCCGCGTGAGCAACTGGAAAAGGAGTTTCTCAACCTGGTGGAAGCTGAAGGGGTCAGTGACATCGAGGAGCTGAACAACATCCTCGACCGCGCTGTGAACCTTAAAGCCTTCCTCAAGGCAGCTCACCGCGTAGAGCAAGTGGCAGGATTCATTGCCGACCACTTCCGTACCAATGTCGAACCGCTTGGCTACAAGGCGTTTCTCGTGGGCGTGGATCGTGAGGCCTGCGCACTGTACAAGAAAGCGCTCGACAAATATCTTCCGCCGGACTACTCCGCCGTCGTATACACCTCGGCCCACAACGACAGCGCGCTGCTCTCCGAGTTCCGACTGAGCGAGGATGAGGAGAAACGCATCCGCAAGGCGTTTATCAAACGGGACTCGCTGCCCAAGATTCTCATCGTCACTGAAAAGCTGTTGACTGGTTTTGATGCACCGATTTTGTACTGCATGTATCTGGACAAGCCGATGCGGGATCACACCCTACTGCAGGCCATCGCCCGGGTCAACCGGCCGTATGAGGAAGGGGGAGAAAGGAAGAAGCCGGCTGGATTCGTTGTCGATTTCGTCGGCATCTTCGAGAAACTGGAAAAGGCCCTCGCTTTCGACTCGGACATCGTCGGCAGCGTTATTCAGAATCTCGATGTCCTTAAGCATCGCTTCGCCACGCTAATGGCAGAGCAAGCACCGCCGTATCTGGCACTCTGCCAGGGCCCGCTTGATGACAAAGCTGTCGAACGGGCCATTGATGCTTTTGCCGACAAGGAGCGGCGCGAGACATTTTATCGGTTCTACAAAGAGCTAGAGACGCTCTACGAGATCATCTCGCCGGACGTGTTTCTACGAGAGTACCTTGATGATTACGGTGTGCTTTCAACCCTACACCAGATTGTCCGTAATGCCTTCAGTAAGCAAGTGGCGCTCTACAAAGACATCGCTAAGAAGACAGAATTGCTGGTTCGTGAGCAGGTCGAGAGCTATAGACTTACTGCCACGCTCCCGTTCGTCAAAATTAATGAGGAGACACTGGCGGCGTTGAAGAGCAAGGGGTTGTCAGATTCCGCAAAGATCCTCAACCTCGGGAAAAGTCTGGTTCAGACTGTCACTGAGGAGGCGGAGCAGCAGCCATACCTTGTTCCCATTGGTGAGAGAGCAGAGGCGATTCTCGAAGCTTACGATGACCGGCAAATTAGTACACAAGAGGCGTTGCATGGGTTGGAGAAACTACTTACCGAGTTTGTACAAGCACGGAAGGAGCGTGAGAAGACGGGCTTTGACCTCAATACTTTCACGATCTACTGGGTGCTAAAGCAGGAGGGTCTAGCTGCGCCGGAGGGGATTGCACCCCTACTGGATGCAGCCTTCAGACGCTTCCCCCATCACGCCTACAATGCTGCCGCGCTGCGCCAGCTTAAAGCTGAGGTTTACAAAGTCTTGCTCCCCACGGTTGGCAAGGAACGGATGGTAGATCTGGCAGAGCGGCTCTTGCGCCTACAACGCAAATCGTAGGGCGATCCAGCCCAGGGGAGGGCGAGGCATGCCTCGCCCCTACACAAATATGCGAAGAAACGGTGAACATGGCGGTCCAGTACGACAAGCGATTCCCTGTTCGTGACGCTGCAGCCTTCAAGGTTGAGGTCCAACGTTGGGCAGCCAAGATCGGGGTGCAACCCAAGCGAGTCCAAATCCAGCGCATGACGACCAAGTGGGCGTCTTGCTCACCTATCGGTCGGATTTGCTTCAACGGTGATCTGCTCTCAGAGGACGCCGCATTTCAGCAGGTAGTCATCGTCCATGAATTACTCCACCTCCTCGTCCCTAACCATGGCAAGCTGTTTAGAAGCCTGATGTCTGCATATGTACCAGAGTGGGAACAGGTGGGCGGGGTGCGGATCGTTAGACTATGCCGCTCTCGCCGTTCGCCGATAATATGAACAAGCAATGAACTCCCTGGCTGCTCCTATGATCAGGAAGATGCGACAATGATTTATTGATAGAGCTTCTCATCCTCCAGTGCCTGCTCTGGTAAGCGGATACGCGGATAGAGCGAAGGCATACCGTTGCGGCCAAGGAGTAAAAAATCTACAGGGATAAACGGCACCGGCACTTCCATGCCGACGTAGGCGCTCCGTTGATCACGGCCAAAGGCCAAGCGGGTGCCAGCAATCTCCTTGGGCAAGGTGCCGCGTAGGTCTACACCTGATTCGCCAACACTGCCTGACAGATAGGGAAGCATCCGCCAGCCGGTCTGTTCATTCTTTTCCCGTTGGCTTTTGAGGGTAATGTCCGCCGCTTCGGCGCCCTGGGCGAGAAGTGCTAACCCACGGTCTCCGCGCGCGGCGGCCTGTTCGTAGCCCTTCTCACGAAACCGGCGCCAGAACCGCTCCCAGGACGCCTCAGGCACTCCGTACACCTTCGTCCGTGGTCCCTGGTCGCTCTGCAAGCGCAGGGCGACCTCGGCATTGGGGAGGAGAGTGAGGCCTTCGTCGGTAAGTTCGACGTTATCCGGATCACCATCGAACAACTCACGCTTGAGCCCAAGCCCTTGGGGGCCAACAAGATCGGTGTTTTCTTTGAGGAACTCTTTGCTGAGGCGTAAGCCGCGGTTTTCTGGCAGGTTGAGCGCTCGTAACTGCGGCGCCGCTTTGCGGGCAGCCTTTGTTTGCGGATAGTTTTCCAGCAGCGTGCGCAGGTAAGTTTCCTTCTGCGCCTGGTGCTCGCTTTGTTCAGCCAGCTGTAGAAGCGCTTCGCCAGCTCGTTCTTGTAGTCCTGGCACCCGTTCTTCTTTGCCAGCCAATTTGGAGTAAGCAATCGCTCGGTCAAGCTGCCCCTCTTTCTCATAGGCTTTGGCCAGAACCTCATAGACTTCTGGAGAGCGTTCAGATGGTGGGGTATCGTGAATATACTTTTCGGCCTCGTCAATCACTTTCTGTTGTGACACCGGATTGCCAATCAAGAGACGGAAGAGCTTGGCGCCGGTCTGCACTATCGTGAGCGCGCCAAACGTGGCGGCCCCAGCCAGTCCTTCAGTAGCAATCTGCGTCCCGGCAACAACGAAATTGTCTTTGACAAATCCACCGCCCGGGAGCAGGTACTTGAGGGTCTGTTTGTCATGTTCCCATTCGGCCTGCTTGACGCCTGCCAGGGGATCACGCGGCTGTGCCTGTTCGAGCGGATCTTGCTGTTGGAGCGCAGCTTCGACCTGTTCTAGGCCGGAGCGAGCCTTCGGCGAGGTTTCATCCACCATCAACGCGAGTTGATAGTGGAAGTTGGCCGTCCAGTAGTCCTTCTTTGTGAACGCTGCCTCAGCACGCGCGAGTTCTCCTTCGAGCATTGCGTTTTTGCGCCGTGCTTCGAGTTCTTGCACCTTCTTTTCCACCTCAGGCGCGCGGGGGTCCTCCGGAGCGCGTTGTAAGAATTGGCGGTAGAGCACCAGGGCCTTCCGCTCGCGCGGGCCTGGACCATTTCCACCCCCCCACTCGGACACTACTCCTTGTGCACCGTAGGGACTCGGTGCGCGTGGGGCGCCGAGGAATAAGCTCCCAATATCAAAAGTGGAAAGGAGCCAGTTGAACCGCCGGCCAATACGGCTGCGTTTCGCTTCGGAGAGCAACTGGTCAGCTTGTGCCAGTAATTCGTCAGGAGTGGCGTTTCTCCCAGCCATCTCGGCATCACTGTGTTCGTCCCCTCCCAGCGTCGGTTTCGCTAGGGCATAGACTTGAGGAGCCAGGCCGGTCGCCCGTTCTCCTTCGGCTGTCAAGGCGGCGTCGTGCTGTGCCAGTTCGTGGGCGCGTTGCTCAACAGCTGCGATGTTTTGCAGATACGCATCAGTGATCGCGTCGGCTACCTGCTTGCCAACTCGGTCAGGGAAATAACGGTCTGGCGGCTCTGGTGGTGTGAAGGGAGTATAGGTGGGCAGGAAGTCGGTAAGCTTACGGGCGAGCGGGTCGGCAAATTCCTGCGCACTCGCCAGTGAAGTAAGAAGCAGGAGGATAAGAATACCGGATAGACTATTTCTTTTTCTTTTCATTGTGCTCTCTCACCTCCCTTCACCTGCTTAGCCGTCCAATTCTGGCCATATACGCTTCCAGAGCCTCTAGTTTTCCCTTGGCTTCGAGCTTTTCCATGACGCCGTCCTCATGCGCAACCTGCCCATAGAGACGGAGGGCAGTGCGTCCCAGTTCTTCGAAAATTGAGGGATCGAATTGGAGACTCTGGGGGTCGTTCTGGGCGACATACTCCTGTGCCAATGTGAAATAAAAGTCCGCGAACTCGATCTGGTACCGATAAATATTTTTGCTCTCTTTGTGTTTCCCGATCAACTGACGGTACGCGAACACCACACTCTCGTTGCCGTCTTCAAGGCGGTGGCGATTGAGTTCAAGAAACATCACTTTAGCCCGGTCGAGCCGTTCCTCTTCTTCGCGGGCCAGCGCCCCATAAGGGGTGTCGGCCTGCTGCTTTTGCAACTGCTGCCAGGCCGTGATCTGGCTATCGAGCGATTGTAGGTACTCTAACGGGGTAGTGGCAGTCAGGGGACTCTGCTTGATCTCCTGGAAACGCACCAGCATGGAGATCGCCTTCGTTGCTTCCTCGCTGAGACGATTTTTACCTTGACTCACAATCTGATACTGTTCGATCGCTTTCTCGTACTCGTGCAACCCTTCGTACGCACGCCCACGCGTAAAAGCGAGGAGTTCCGGGTAAGCGCCCGGATGCTTGGCTTCGTAGTCTTGGAGGCGCGTGAGCGTGGCTTTGTAGACATTCGCACCGGTCACGTCTTTGGGAATCGAAAAACGGTACGTGTCTTTGCCCGCCAGCCGTTGAAACTCAGTCACTACTTTGAGGAGGTCGGCCTCGGTCACATACTGGGGATTGACCTCTCCATCACCCTTGTCGTCGTTCAAACCAGGAATCAAGCCACGAGAACCAGCTGATTCGGTGCGACTAGACTGGGCGGGAAAGGACTCATTGACGGTAGCGGAAGCAGTCTGCCCAGAAGAGGGGCTTTCTTCTAGCGGTTGAGAAGCTGTAGTGGGCGTTGTACGGGGACCGAAGAGCCACCGTTTCACTGCACAGCCCTGAAGCGCCAGGGCAAAAAAGGCAACCAACAAGAGAGAAACCGACGCCCTTTGCTTCTCCATGATGCCTACTTGGGTAGGTAGATCGTTGCTTACCATAGTGCTGAAGTGTTGAAGTGTCAAACCTGGGTTGCCCTCCGCCCTCTTGCATCCACCCTGTATTCCCCTGACAATACCTGTCTGAAGGCGGCAAAGCGCATGGCTGAGGGAGCAAAAGGGAAGAGAGAAACTGGCCTCAATAGGCAAAGGCTACACAAAAAATTGAGTCCAGTGTGTTGGTTCCTATTCCTCTCGTTCTTCACCACCGTCAGCTTTGCTGCGGACCCTTCTGAGCCTCACGTCGCCTTGTTCTCACCTCAAGGGACCGTCAAAAGCCTGCGGCAGGTGAGCGCGCGGTTTTCTGAGCCGATAGTGCCTTTTGGTGACCCGCGTAGTCCAGAGAGCCCTTTTGCGATTACCTGCCCGGAGTCTGGCACGGGGCGGTGGGTAGACAGTCGTACCTGGGTTTACGACTTTACTCGCGATCTGCCCGGTGGAGTGCGTTGTACGTTCCATCTTCGCCCTGGACTCAAAGGTTTGGCGGGGAAAGCAGTCACTGGCCAACAAGAATTTGCCTTTTCCACCGGAGGGCCAGCGATCCGCTCCCATGCGCCGTATCAGGAAGTCGCAGAAGACCAAGCCTTCGTGCTCAGCCTGGACGCCGAAGCAACCGAGGACTCTATTCTGAAACACGCCTGGTTCTCGGTTGAAGGTATTCCTGAGCGCATCGGTGTCCAGCTGCTCACCGGTGAGACGCGTGCGACGATCCTCAAGAACATTTCTCCATACTTGCGCTCCGACCCGGTGGTTATTGTGCAAGCTCGGCAGCGTTTCCCGAATAAGGCGACAGTCACCCTCACCTGGGGAGCTGGAGTCACTTCGACCAGTGGGGTGGCAACCGAACAGGCTCAGGCCTTTCTTTTTAAGGTCCGCGACGCTTTCAGGGCGGAGTTTCGCTGCACGCGCGAAAACCCACAGGCCGCCTGTTTACCAATAACCCCGATGGAGGTCTTGTTCTCGGCTTCCGTGGCGTGGGAACAGGCCAGCCAGATTGTCTTGACTGGCCCGAACGGGCAACGCTGGAGTCCAGAGCGACAGACAACGCCGGAGTCGTTCGTCCAACATGTCGTGTTCAAGGGACCTTTTCCAGAGGAGTCAACTTTCCAGGTCGAGTTGCCCAAAACCGTGAATGATGATGCCGGCCGCTCCCTGGTGAACGCGGATCAATTTCCACTCTCGCTCAAAACCAGCCCCTTCCCCCCACTCGCTAAGTTCTCCGCCCGCTTCGGCATCATCGAGTGGAAAGCCGACCCAACCCTACCCGTGACCCTGCGCAATCTCGAGCCGGAAATTCAGGCCAAACTTTTGCGGGTTGATAAAAAAGAAGAGGTACGGCCCGGGATCATGGGGAAGCTGCGAGAGACATTGGAGTACGCGCAGGGCAAGATCTGGCGGGTTCCTCCGGAGCACCCTGAAGAGATTTTGCCGTGGCTGCGGCGGGTGGCGGTGGCGCCACGAGAGACCTCCGTCTTTGGTTCCCAACCGACGGATCGTCCGGTTCAAGGATTCACCTTGCCGAAGCCGAACGGGGCTCAAGCTTTTGAAGTCGTCGGCATTCCGCTCGAAGCGCCAGGATTGTACATCGTTGAATTGGCAAGCGCCCGGTTGGGAGCATCGCTGCTTGGCAAGTCGCAGCCTCTGTACGTTCCGACTGCGGCTTTAGTGACGAACCTCTCCGTCCACTTGAAGTGGGGACGTGAAACCTCGCTGGTGTGGGTGACGACCCTCGACGCCGCCCAACCCGTGGCGGATGCCCGAGTCACTGTACAAGACTGTCACGGCAAGCTCCTCTGGCAAGGAGATACCGACCAGCAGGGAATCGCTCGGATGACCGGGCTGCCTGCCCGGAATGATCTCCCCTTCTGTGATGATAGCCGGCAGATCCCCTACTACGATTATTCGCAGACGCAAGCCCTGGCTGGATTGACCCAAGGTTTACTGGTCATAGCCCAGACCACGGATGACCTCAGTTTTGTTCATTCAAGTTGGGACGAAGGCATTGAGCCCTGGCGATTTGAACTCCCTGATGAGGACGGGAGTGGCCGTGCGCCCGTTGCCGCCCACACAATCTTTGACCGCACCCTCTTTCGCGCTGGTGAAATCGCCCATATGAAGCATGTGCTGCGGGCGCAGATTCCCCAGGGGTTCTCTCTCTTGTCTGCCCCGGACCGACCAACCCACCTGTTAATCAGGCATACAGGAAGTGACGAACGGTACGAATTCCCACTCCAATGGGATGGCGCCGGCATGGCCGAAAACACCTGGCTGATTCCTCAGGAGGCTAAACTCGGCCGCTATGAGGTCGTACTACGACGGCCAGGGGTTGAGGCAGAGTTGATTGGCCCTGTCCAACCAGGAGCCCCATCTCGCTCCCCGCTCTCCCTCCCGGAACAAGAGTGGATCTCGGGTGAGTTCCAGGTCGAGGAATTCCGGGTACCGCTGATGAAAGGGACGGTGCAACTGCCGGCTGATCCACAGATTGCGGTAAC
>CAZAYE010000024.1:0-13134 GCA_964489255.1 uncultured Enterobacteriaceae bacterium | reverse complement strand
CATCTGACGCATATTCGGGGAGCTTTCGACCTGCCCCCCTCGCTGTAGGACACCCTATGCTCGATATCAAACTCATTCGTGAACAGCCGGAATTTGTCAAACACGAACTGGCGAAGGTAGGTTTTGCCGGTCAGGATATCGATGCGCTGCTAGAACTTGATCGCCGCCGTCGGGCTGTGATCCATGAAACCGAGTCGCTCAAGGCGACTCGGTCTGCTCGCTCGCAGGAGATTCGTACACTTGCCGCTGCAAAGGAACGTGAGGGCGGAGATGCGGGCACTCGGGAACCGTATTACAGAGTTAGAGAAAGAGGTCAATGCGCTGGAAGACAGGTTTCAGCAGCGTTTGCTCGAGATTCCTAACCTCCCGCACCCGCAGGTTCCGGTGGGCAAAGATGAACACGAGAATGTCATCGTGCGGACAGTGGGAGAACTGCCACCTTTCTCGTTTACGCCCAGGCCGCATTGGGAACTGGGGGAGCAACTCGGCATTATCGACTTCGAGCGAGGGGTAAAAATTTCTGGTTCGCGCTTCTACATCCTCAAAGGCCTCGGTGCCCGTTTGCAACGAGCGCTCATCACCTGGATGTTGGATCTTCATGTCCAAGAGCATGGCTACACTGAGGTCTACCCGCCAGTCATGGTCAAAGGAGAGTGTCTCGTCGGCACGGGCAACTTACCGAAATTTGGAGAGAATCTCTATCGGGATTACGAAGAGGATTTTTGGTTCATCCCCACAGCTGAAGTACCGGTGACCAACCTGTATCGTGACGAAATTTTGGAGGCTGGTCGTCTCCCGATCTACCATGTCGCCTACACCCCGTGCTTTCGCCGGGAGAAGATGTCGGCTGGTCGAGACGTGCGGGGAATCAAGCGCGGGCACCAATTCGATAAAGTGGAGATGGTCAAATTTGTGGAACCTGCGACCTCAGATGCTGAACTGGACTCTTTGGTAGACAATGCCGAGGATGTGTGCCGGCGTCTGGGTATTCCCTACCGTGTCGTCCAAATGTGCACTGGGGATTTGAGTTTTGTGGCGGCGAGCAAATACGATGTGGAAATGTGGGCGCCGGGCTGCCAGGAATGGTTAGAAGTCAGTTCTTGTTCGAACTTTCGCGATTTCCAGGCCCGCCGCGCTCGGATTCGCTATCGGCCCCTTCCTGGGGCGAAACCCGAATTTGTCCACACGTTGAATGGGTCGGGGCTTGCCCTGCCACGCGTGGTCATCGCCGTGCTGGAAAATTATCAACAGGCAGACGGGAGTGTCGTGATTCCTCTAGCCCTGCGCCCCTACATGGGGGGGAGAGAAAAAATAGAGGCGGTGGGATAAAAAGATAAGGTGTGGGCAGTGGCAGTAATCAGGCAAGAGTAGTAAAATCTGTAGAAAGGAAAAACAGGGCGAAGATTCAGGGGGGTTGACGGCCTAGGAGGAGCCTTGTACTTATTCCTGCGCAAAAAGCTGTTGTTTTGTGGCGCGAGAGTCAGAAAAAGAAGAAGAGCGCAGTCAGGAACTGGAAGAGAAGATCGAGAGCCTGACCCGGGAGCTCTCCGGTCTGATTAACGCAGCCGGAACCAAGGGGCGCGAAGAACTGCGGGATTATGCGGTCAGCCTTTTGCAAGGTGAGACCGAGACGACCGCATCAGCAGAGGAACCGCCCCAAGAACGAGAAACGGCTTCCTCGTCTTTTAACCCCTTGGCCTTGAGCATTCCCTTCTTTCTCATCGGTGTTTTCCTGCTGTTGCTCTTCCCGCCAGTTGGCATCTTTCTTCTCTTATTTTCTGTAGGAATGGCGCTGTGGGGAGGGCTATCTGCTCTTCTCCTCAGGCGACAGTGAACGTCTCTCTTGTAAGGAGGTTGCTGAATGGCCAAAGAGAAAGCGGCCACGGCAGAAGAACTCAACGCTTTAGCAGAACGCCGCCGCCAGGAACAAACGGCAGAACGGCAAAAGCGTGAACGCGAACAGGCTCAGCGGGGCGGACTCTGGTCTCGGCGTGACTTCTTCGGCCGCTTGAGCTGGGGTGGATTCGGAGTGGTCTCGCTGCTGAGCCTGCTTGCGTTCGTCCGTTCGGCATTCCCTCGCGTGTTGTTTGTTCCCCCTTCTACCTTTAAGGCAGGGTTTCCCGCCGACTATCCGGTTGGGGAAGTCAGTGAGAAGTACAAAACAGAGTTCCGGGTGTGGATCGTGCGAGAGCCGCTTGGTTTCTACGCCATCTTTGCCAAGTGCACCCATCTGGGGTGCACGCCACGGTGGGCGGCCTCGGAAAATAAGTACAAATGTCCCTGCCACGGGAGTGGCTATTATAAAACTGGCTATAACTTTGAAGGGCCGGCTCCGCGGCCGATGGACCGTGTCCAGATCGCCTTGGGCGAAGACGGCCAGTTGGTGGTAGATAAAAGCAAAATGTTTGTTATGTCTCCCGGCGTTGATCCCAATAAACAGCACCCCGAGAGTATCTTGAAGGTATGAGTCGCTATGAGTCAGTGGGATGAATTCAAACGACAAGTCATGGAATCACAGACGTGGCAGTCGATTTTCCGCCACGGCTACGAAGACACTCCGCGCAACCGCATCCTTATGGTGTCGGGAAACGTCTGGTTGCACCTGCATCCCTCGAAGGTGCGAAAACACGCCACCCGGCTGCGCTTCACCTGGTGCATGGGCGGGATCACCTTCCTCATGTTCCTGGTGACCGTTGTGACGGGCGTCTATCTGATGTTCTACTACCGTCCGGTAGCCGAGTATGCCTATGCAGACATCAAGTATCTCGAGTTTGATATGCCGTTTGGAATGTTGATGCGCAATATGCATCGCTGGGCTGCTCACGGGATGGTTATCGCAGTATGGCTGCATATGTTTCGCGTCTTTATGACCGGTTCGTATAAGCCCCCCCGTGAGTTCAACTGGGTAGTTGGGGTGTTGCTGCTGGTCCTGACTTTGTTGTTGTCGTTTACTGGCTACCTCTTGCCGTGGGATCAGCTGTCCATCTGGGCTGTGTCTGTTGGCTCGAACATGGGGCGGGCTACTCCTCTCCTTGGCAACGAAGGGCCATTCCATGAATTCTTAGGGGTGAATCCGGTCTATGACGCCCGTGCCTTTCTCTTTGGTGGGGGCGAGATCGGCGCACACACACTCCTGCGCTTCTACATTCTCCACTGTATCTTCATTCCGCTGGTCGCGAGTCTCTTCATGGCCGTGCACTTCTGGCGGATTCGTCGTGATGGACTTTCAGGTCCGGCGCTCTAGAGGAGAAATGACATGCGAGTGCTTGTCACGCCCATTCTCATGGCAGTGATTTGTTGGCTGCTGTACTGGGCAGCCAAGCCACGACCGCGGAACTCCTAGAGGAAAGGATAGGGCGTATGGCTGAAGTCAAACCACTGGGCAAACGTGTCGAGGTCTCGATCAAGAAGGCGACGGGACCTGGGGACGACAAAGTCCACACCTGGCCGTATTTGGTTCGCAGTGAATTTTTGTGTACACTGTTTGTGATGATTATTTTGTTGATTTGGTCGCTGCTGGTGGATGCGCCGCTCGAAGAACCGGCGAATCCAGGACGCACGCCCAACCCCTCGAAAGCCCCGTGGTACTTCTTAGGATTGCAAGAAATTTTGGTCTTTTTTGATCCTTGGCATGCCGGGGTCGTGGCCCCGACGTTTATTATCGTCGGCCTCATGGTGATTCCCTATATTGATATCAACCCGCGGGGGAATGGGTACTACACGTTCAAAGAGCGGAAATACGAGATCTTAACGTTCCTCTTTGGCTTCCATGTTCTGTGGGTGTCTACCATCATTATCGGCACCTTTTTGCGCGGTCCAGGATGGAACTGGTTTTGGCCATGGGAACCGTGGGATGCCCATAAAGTCGAGGCGCTGACCAACCAGGACTTACCGTATCTGATTGGCATTCGTGATTACTGGATGCAGGCGGCGTTCGGTTTATCATTGATCGTGGGATTCTTTGTGATTGGAACCGCTCTGATGTATTGGTGGATTATATGGCTCAAAGGGCGTGAGTTCATGCAACGCTGGGGGGCAGCGCGATTCGGTCTGACCTCGTTCCTGTTTCTTAATATGATTGCGGTCGTGATTAAAATGCTCTTACGGCACACGTTGAACATCAAGTACATTATGGTCACGCCCTGGATCAACGTCTGATGGCGTTTTATCTCGCCAAGATTTTACAAGCGTTCGGGTTTGCTGATGTCGGCTATGCGTTGCTCGTTGGCGTGACTGAGGAGCATGGAATGGGGAAAGAACTGCTGCTCCTTGGCCTTGGAGTGGTAGTATTCTCGCTAGGACGCTATTTAGCAGGGAAGGCGACCGCCTGACTGGGACTTTATGGCACGAAGAGAGATTGATGACGAGAAGAAGTCTTACAGTGGCGTATTTCTACTGGCTGTTGGACTTCTGCTGGTGGGAAGTGTCTGGGCTGTGTGGGACGATTATGTCACACGCCGACCCTGGAAAAAATATCAGGCGACCTTCTACACCTTGGCCTATAATAAGGCCCGAGACGAGTTAACCGAGGAAGAGCAACGCCTCCAGGCTGATCCGGCGTACCAAGAGGCAGAGGCGAAGCTCGCGGCCGCGCAGCAACAACTCAGCGAGGGAGAGACAGGGAAACGACTTGCGACGCTGTGGCCGCAACTGGAGGCAACAGAGGTGCGCGCGAGTGACGCAGAGACCGCCCTGCGGTTAGTCAAAAGCGAAATCGAGGCGGCCTGGTATGAATACGACCATGCGTTGCTGCTTGGTCACTCGACTCAAGAAGAAAAACATACACTAGATACGCTCGCGGCTGAAGCTGATGAATTGGATGCGCGATTCCGTGCGGTTCAGGCTGAGCGCGACCAGATCGCGAAGGAAATTGACGAACTCCAACTTGAACATAAGCACTGGGACGATAAAGTCAGGGAGCTGACGGCAACTCGGGAACGTATTAAACAGCGGCTTGAGTCTTACGTCTTGGTATCATTCAATGGTTTTTCTATTCCTAAGATTCCTACCATCCAGCAGACCGTCCTCAACGAATTCGATCATGGGAACTTTGATACTTCCCTCATGCGAGTAGACCGCTGCCAGTCGTGTCATGTCGGCATCGACCGAAGTGGATTTGAAGATCAACCGAATCCCTATAAGACCCATCCCCAGCGGGATCCACTGCTGGGGGCTCATCCGCCAGACAAGTTTGGTTGTACCCCTTGTCACGAGGGCCAAGGGGCGGCCACGAGCAGCGTAGAAAAAGCGCATGGCGAGGTAGCGTTTTGGGAACATCCCTTGCGCCGCGGTGCTAAGGTTGAAGCCAATTGCATCAAGTGCTACGCCGACATACAGGAGATGCCGCTCGCGCAACAGATTGCCCAAGGAGAAGGACTTTTCGTGCAGATGGGCTGCCATGGCTGCCATGTCGTGGAAGGGTATAGTGAATTGCCCAAGATCGGCCCCTATCTGCGTCGGGTTGCGGCGAAGGCGGACCCGGCGTGGATGGTGCGTTGGGTCACGAATCCTCATGAATTTCGACCCACTACGCGGATGCCCAATTTTCTTTTCAAGGAAGAAGAAGGGCAGGCGATTGCTGCGTATCTCCTGGCTGCGAGTCAACAAGAAGGGGAAGAATGGCTGACTGCGCATCCTGAACCTGAAGGCATTGATCCGAACGATGCCGCGTTAGTTGAAAAAGGGAAGACTCTGGTCAATTCTCTGGGGTGCCGCGCCTGTCATGGGTTTAGTCCAGAGCAAAAGGCGACCGTTATTGGCCAGAGTCAAAAAGACTTTGCTCCCAATCTTGCGCGCGTTGCCGAGAAGACCAGTGCACGGTGGATTTATTACTGGATCAAAAATCCTCGCGATTTTTCACCGACGACGGCAATGCCCAGTCTGCGACTCTCTGATGACGAGGCGAAAGCGATCACCTCATACCTGATGACGCTCGGAGCGAAGGTAGAGAAACCTGAGGTGGTTGCGCGGCTTAGTGACCCAACAGTGATCGCGTACGGGAAGGATCTGGTCCGTAAATATGGGTGTTACGGGTGTCACGACATCCCGGGGATGGAGAATGAGGCTCGGACTGGCGTAGAATTAACCACGTTTGGCTCGAAAACTCTCGAGGAGCTATTCTTCGGGAATCGTACTGACATTCCTCAGACCTGGGATGATTGGACCTATCATAAAATCAAAGAACCACGGATCTACGCGACTGAGCGCATTGAGCAGCTCATGCCGAAGTTTGACTTCGCAGATGAAGACGTCAAGGCGCTACGGGTATTTCTGACCAGCCGGACTGAGCAGCATATCCCAGATAGTTATATCGCTGCTGATGGGAGTAGGACTCAGAATCTCGTCAATGGGCATCGCCTTGTGCAATATTACAACTGCACGGGTTGTCATGTTGTTGAAGGGAAGGGGGGGGACATTCGTGCTTTATACACCGATAATCCCACCTTTGCCCCGCCGATCCTCAATGGCGAGGGGGCGAAGGTGCAGCCGGATTGGTTCTATGGGTTTCTGAAAAAACCGATCTCCCTGCGACCTTGGCTGCAACTGCGGATGCCAACGTTTAATTTGTCCGACGAAGAAGCTCGACAGGTGGTTGATTACTTTACGGCCTTAGTGAAACTTGAAGTGCCTTACATCTATGTTGATCGGAGCAAAATCGCGCCTGAGCACCTTGCGGCAGGGAAAACGCTAATGTCTAATGATTATTTCGCTTGTTTCTCTTGTCATCAGCAGGGCGACCAGAAACCAGAAGGCCCGCCAGAAGGATGGGCCCCTGATCTGTCTTTGGCTAAACATCGCCTGAATCCTGAATGGATTATCGGCTGGATCCATGATCCACAGAAATTGATGCCGGGGACCAAGATGCCAAGCTTCTACCCCGGCGGACCTGATGATGTGCTGGATGGTAATGAGAACCGTCAGATTGAGGCGATTCGTGATTATCTGATGGTCCTCGGTGAACCTGAAGAAGAACTTGCGAGCATCACGGACACCCCGAGCGACACGTCTGGTGCTGCGACCAACTGAAGCGGGGGGTGTTTTACACTCTGTAGTATTGAGATCAAGTCTCGGAGAAAGAGAGGAGCAAAGCATGAAAAAGCGCATGTGGACTCACTTGACTCGCATGGCAGTCGGAGTTGGCCTCCAGGCCGCACTCTTCTCTGGGGTGTGGGCCTACGAAGCAATGGAAGTAAAAGACGGGGGGACGATTTCGGGAGAGGTGAGGTTTTCAGGAGATCCACCGACACCAGAGAAAATTGCGGCGACCAAGGACCAAGAAGTGTGCGGGAAGACGGAGAAGGTCAACGAAGCCCTCCTAGTGGGAGCGAACAAGGGTGTTCAAAACGTGGTGGTATCGATCAGCAACATCCAGAAGGGTAAGAAACTTCCTGAGGCCGGGGCAACTTTGGATCAGAAAGATTGTCGATATGCTCCCCATGTTCTGTTATCTCCAGCGGGTAAAGAGCTGAAGATTCTGAATAGCGATGGGATCCTTCATAACATTCACACTTACAGCACCAAGAATCCGTCCTTTAATAAAGCGCAACCGAGGTTCAGAAAGGAAATGAAAGAGAAATTTGACCAACCAGAAACGGTCAAGCTGGCCTGCGATGCGCATGGCTGGATGTCAGGATGGCTGATTGTTCAAGATCATCCCTATTATGCCATTACGGATGAGAATGGTGCTTTCAAGCTTACTGATGTTCCGCCTGGAGATTACGAGCTTAAGTTTTGGCATGAGACTCTCGGGGAGACGACTCAGAAGGTTTCGGTGAAGCTGAAAGAAGAGAGCAAGGTCTCTGTAGAAATGGCAAAGAAGTGAGTTTTTGTGAAACTTGGGTTTTTTGGAAGGAGTCTTGGTTGGGCTGGGGCTCCTTCTTTTGTACTTTACAAACTATTTTTCGACTATAGTCAAAAAATAGTTTTCCAACCCTTAGCTAAAGTTTTTCTTCCTTTTTTAATAGCGAGGTTTAGCGAGAGACTGCTCTGTAGTTTGGAAATAAACAAATTGAGTATACTCAATTTGTTAGATGCTAGCCACACCTACCAACACCAAACGCGATACAAACAGCTAGAGATATAATATTAACATAATATATATTATCAGACATAAACTTATGCAGAGATTTCTGCTCTTATCTCTCTTCTAACTTCTGCCGAATAATTTCTCCTAACGGGGAGTCGGGATATTGTTCCAATAGTCTTTGGTAATACGAAGAAGAGATATCCTCTTCCCCCATCAAAGCCGCAACACGCGCAGCGGCCAATAAGGCTTCTATCGTCGCGGGTCCTTCCAATTCAGCACTGCTTTCATACTGCTGACGCGCAGCTGCAAGATCACCTTTCTGCTCAGCGAGTTGCCCTAGGCCGATGCGTGCAAGCTGTGCTAAGTGTGTTTCTCTATTTTCAGTCAAATGGCGCTCCGCAAGTTCAAGTTGCGACAAGGCAAAAGCAGCGTCTCCAGTCTTCAGCGCATGAATACCAGTTTGCAGCTCCCTCACTCCCCTTTTCTGTTGAGGCCCCCCCAAAAACACCAGGAGAAAAGTACCTAAGGCAAGGCCTAATATCCCTCCGACTCCTAAGCCTGTGAGAGATCGACGCTGCTGCAGCAAACGCAGGAGGTGGGCTCCAACGGAGGGCCCGACGGCAGTTTGGCGGCGACCAGCAGCAGGAAATACCTTTTCTTTAACTTGTGGCACGTGAAGGGACTTTCTAGAAACAAACAAGCGAAAGAGCTTAGGGCAACTAATCGATCAGTTACATCTTATATTTAAAATCCTCAGGAGACATTTTCTCCAATATATCCGCCCACTTATCCCGCGAAACATTAGAAAGATTCTGGTCTTGTGCTTCTTCCGTCTGTTGCAGCACACTTGAAGCTTCAAGCACCCTCTTCGCGACAAAAATCGGGCTCTTGGTGCGCAAGGCAAGAGAAATAGCATCACTCGGGCGCGAATCGACTGTCACCTTCTTCCCTCCAGCCTGCAAACAAATGACAGCATAATAGGTATTGTCACGAAGATCTGTCACCTCCACCGATTCAACTACGCCGCCAAGGTCAGCAATAAGGTTCCGCAAAAGATCGTGCGTCATCGGTCTAGCCATCTTAATTCCTTCCAACTCGGTTGCCATCGCCGTTGCCTCCATCAAGCCGATCCAGATCGGAAGGTTGAGCTTATTTTCTACATCCTTGAGGATTACAATGGGCGTTTTCGTGACGGGATCAAGGGTGAGCCCTCCAACCCGCATCTCAATAAAATCCTCTCGGTCCATATTTCCCCCTTGGACTCAGTGAAGAGCAACATCCCTCTTGACTGAGCCGAGTCTAATCTTCCTCGTTGTCTTACGCAGTTACTAATTTGTCGATAACCCGATAGAGTTGATTGAGGTTCCGACACTCCTCGACTAAATCGCAATACGGAGCATAGCGGTCCATCTCACTATCCCCAAATCCCCAAGTCAGCCGACTTTCTGGATTCAACCAGATGACCTGCTTGGCTCGTTGCTGCACATCACGCAGGACCCACTCGTGTGGGAGGTTATAGTTATTGCGTGCGTCCCCCAGTACGATCACCGTCGTACGCTTGTTCACCATCGACAGGTGGTCGCGGTGAAAAGTACGGAACGCCCGACCAAAATCCGAGTGCGCATAGACATTGATAATATTGCCACGCAAGGACAGGTCAATGGCGGCATGAATTTCGTTATCTTCAAACAGCCGGGTCACCTCTCCCAGATCAGCGACAAAGATGAAACTCCGCACCCGGGAATAGAGATCTTGCACCGAGTAGACAAATTGCAACATGAAGCGAGAAACGTTGCGCACAGAATCCGATACATCGCAGAGGATAACAACCTGGGGTTTCTCCTTTTTTCTCTTATCCAAGGCGATATGAAACGGCACCCCACCATATTGGAGGTTTTGCCTCAATGTCCGCTGAAGATCAAACCGGCCGCGCTTCGCGCGCTTGCGTCGGATAGCAATAACGTGCTTGAGACGCTGGGCCAATTTCGCCACTGCCTCCTTCATCTTACGGATTTCATCTTCAGTCAGGTAATAGAAACTCTTATCGGCCAGGCTGCGCATCTTTTGATTTTCCCGCAGCTGGGCGTCCTGCTTCTCAAGTTCTGCGCGAACATAACTGCGGACCATATGTGCCAGATCTTGCAAACGCTGATCGATATAAGCCGCCATTTGCTCAATGAGCTGAGGGTTCAATCCCGCATTTTGCAATGCCTCCTTAAGAGCAGCGAGTTCACGCGTCAATTGTCCAAAGCCGAGCAATTGCGCCAAGGCATTAGCAAACTGCCCTTCTTGAAAAGAGCGCTGAATATCTTGGAGGTTCGCTCCCTGCGCAGCTTCGCGTAGGAGTCTTTCTAATTGGCCCGTATTATTGGTGAGCAGGGACCGCGCTAACTCCGACAGTTCTGCCCCCATATTCTTCAGCGCTTCCTCGAGTTGCTCGAGAAAACGTTGGAACTCTTCAGGCGACATATCCATTGCCTGCATAGTTGCGGCACCCGTCGCCTTGATAATCTCTCCCAGCCCCGTGAAATACAGGTCAAAGAGTTCATCGTACACTGGAATATCGACAACGCGCTTCACCAGCGTGGCACGGAGCGCATCCTTAAAGAGTTGCCGATCCCTAATGCCGAGCAACCCTAACGCCGCGAAGGTATCCATGTTCTCCGCAGCCGACACCTTCAGGCCGTTTTGACGGAGAAGATGGGTAAATTCAATAATCTTATCGTCCATGACGGCCCCTCATCAAGGTCAGTGGAGCAGGTCTTTGTCCCCTTGAGCGGACGGAGTTTTTGCCTTAGTTTTTTGCTTGTGCAAAAAGTCCTTGAGTTCAGCCTCCGCCTTCCTGACGTCCCCTTCGTATTTGAGGATGGTATTCAGCGTCTCGTCCACAAGTGACTCGTCGAGATGATGAACGTTCAGCAGTGTTAAAGCTTTTGCCCAGTCCAACGTCTCACTAATGCTGGGTGTCTTTTTCAGGTCCAGCTTGCGGATACTCTGCACCACCTCAACAACCTCATCAGCAAGCTGCTCGGCAATCCCAGGAACCTTAAGTCTAACAATCTCCAGTTCCTGCTGACGATCAGGAAAATCAATAAAGAGATGGAGGCAGCGACGTTTCAGGGCGTCGGACAGTTCTCGGGTGTTGTTACTAGTCAATACCACGAGAGGGACTTGCGTGGCTTGGATCGTGCCGAGTTCCGGTACGCTCACCTGAAAATCGCTGAGCACTTCCAGCAAGAAAGCTTCAAATTCACTATCTGATTTGTCAATTTCATCGATCAGCAGCACCAGGGGATGGTCAGCCGAGATCGCCCGCAGCAGGGGTCGTGGCAAAATGAATTTGGGCGAAAAGAAGACACTATCTTGATCGGCGATACGCTCAACTGCATCCGTCAATGTCACGGTACCGGAGAGCACCTCATTAATTTTCTCTTTAAGGATCTGGGTATAGAGTAATTGTTTCGCATATTCCCACTCATACAGGGCTTTGGCTTCATCTAGCCCCTCATAGCACTGCAAACGGATCAGTTCGCAGTCAAGCGTCGCAGCCACTACTTTTGCGAGTTCCGTTTTCCCAACCCCAGCTGGTCCCTCAACGAGGATTGGTTTCCGCATCGAGTGTGCGAGGTATACAATAGTCGCGATCCGCCGATTACAGATGTATTTCTGTTCAGCAAACCGGTGAATCACATCATCGACAGAATTGAACATCCTTCCTCCCGACAGCAGGTTTGGCCCAACCTAGCACAGGGTCCGTAGAAAGACAACGTAACGTACCCTCAGGTAGTGGCGCAGTCTGGTGGATTTTTCTTCTCTACACCCAGCGTTGTGACAGATTTTCCGTAAATGTGAAAATGCACCCTTCCCTTCCCTCAACGCTCTTGCACAAGCATCATGCTCCCTTTTATAATTTGCCCTCACCATGTGTACGCTGGTCCTTTATTTCCACGTCTTTCCTCAATATCCAATCGTCATCGCCGCCAATCGGGATGAGTCGTTAACACGCCCCTCCTCCCCCCCTCTTCAACTAGGGTCTTCTCCTTGGATATATGGCGGACAAGACCTGCTCGCCGGAGGAACCTGGCTAGGGATCAATGAGTATGGCCTTGTAGCTGCCGTTTTGAACCGACGCACCCCAGGCCCTCTCGACCCACGTTGTCGCTCGCGCGGCCTCTTGTGCCTCGACGCTCTCAAATACTCATCAGCATCCTCGTCTTTGGGGTTTGTTACAGCTCAGCGCCCACAGTACAACCCATTTAGCCTCGTGGTTGCTGATCAGTTCTCCGCCTACCTCGTGTACCCTTCCCCTCACATCTTGCAGGTTCGTCACCTCACCCCAGGTATGTACATGATCACGAACCACGACCCTAACGATCTGCAATGTCCACGGATTGCTCGTTTCTCTCACCGTTTTCTACAAGTAAGTCAGAATCATTCTGGTACGCCCCCGCGCGTGCCAGACCTCTTCACGCAACTCCATACACTCCTCGCAGAGCACGATGAAACCACGGGAGGCCTGGATTCCCGTACCAGTCTCTGCCTGCATCTTAATGGATACGGAACGTGTTCTTCTACTTTGCTGGCATACTCTAGCAGCGAAGAGCGGTATATCTATTACTTTGCCTCTGGCCCTCCCTGTCAGGCCGTCTACGAAGAAGTGCGTGTTCCAGCAGGAGCACTCGCGAGCCAGCCACCGTCAGCCCAATAAATTGAACCCGTGATAAAGTCCCCCGCGGTCACAAGAAAGCGAACAGCTCGGGCGACATCTGCAACCCGCCCTAACCGCTTTAACGGAGTAGAGGTAATAAGCGTGTGGCGTTCTTCTTCGGTGTAATCGTCTGGCGGTAAGACCGGTCCAGGAGCGACGCCATTAACTTGGACCTGGGGAGCCAAAGCCTTAGCGAGGGCTTGGGTTAAAGCAAAAAGCCCACCTTTGGACACACCATACGGGAGATATCCAGGCAGCGGCCGGACTCCACTCCAGTCTCCTAACAGGATGATTTTCCCCTCCCCACGCCTATGCATGGCACGTCCCAAAAGTAAAGACAGCATGAACGGCGCCGTCAGATTTACACGGAGGACCAGCTGCCACGTGCTGACAGTCAAGG
>CAZAYE010000023.1:0-13334 GCA_964489255.1 uncultured Enterobacteriaceae bacterium | reverse complement strand
ATGCTTCTCCAGTCTCCGAAGCCGAAAAATTGCGTCAGCGTGAAGATCTCTTTGTGCGCTTGCAAGAAGAGTTCCGCAATCTGCCGGGTCCTGTACGGCAGAATACCGACTTCGGCTCCGTCCAACTGAACAACGCCGTATTGGTTCAGTATCTCACGTATTTAAAGGAACTGGCGCTCTTTGAACGGGTGTACCAGCAAAATGGCCAGGATCTGCGTGGAACGCTCACCCGCATCACCAAGGCCGCCAAGAAAGAGGACGATCCATTTGCCGGGGTGCGGGAGCTGGTCAACGTTCCTGACAATATCCTTTCTGGTCCCAGCTTTTTCGCTGCCGCTACTTTTGCCCGAGAAACTCCACCGCCGCTTTTGCTACTTCGCCCTCTTGTCCCCAAAAGAAATGGTCTGCGCCATTGACCGTGACGAGCGCCTTGGGGTCAGGCATCTGAGCGAGCAGGCTTTGCAGATCCGGGATCGGCGAATAGTTGTCGTGATCTCCGCTGATCAGCAACTTGGGTTTGGTAACGCTGAGGAGAAAAGATGGGTCGCGGAATCCAAGCGGAAAGGCGACACCAATCAGCTTGTGTACACGTGAGTCCGCTGCGCCAGCCTGCAGTCCAACCATTGAGCCGAATGAATATCCTACGACAACAACAGTTTGCACTGGTTGACGGCTGAGCAAATACGTAACCGCAGCCTTCACGTCCTCGACTTCTGCCTCGCCGCCTCCGTGTTCGCCACCGCTACGTCCTACCCCGCGAAAATTGAAGCGCAACGTTGCGATCCCAGCCTGCTGGAACGCTTCAGCCAGAGCCGAGACGACATTGTTGCGCATCTCGCCGCCATAGAGGGGATGTGGATGGCACAGCACCGCACCGATTGCTGGTGTCTGGGCTGGCGCCCACCATAAACCCTCAAGCGTAATATCGCCGACCGGAAACGTGATACGTTCTTCCATAGCTCTCTCCTTTGCCACACACGGCCAACTTGCAATCAGACCCAGGACCACAGTCCAAAGAACGATACCCTTCACCGGTTCGCCTTTTCACCTTTTACCCTTTTCCCCCTCATAGCGATACTTCCATTTCCTCCAGCCGTGCGATGCCCCAGCGGAAGGAAAAAAAGAATACGCCGAGGGCAAGCACCAAGGCGAGACTGAAAGAAGAGATCATGCTGCTCCACTGCGCGACGGAGAGAGGGAGGTGTTGGAGTTTGCTCATCATGATGACATACACCGGCCACGCTTCGAGCAGGGTGACCATACCAATGAAGAAGACGCAGAGCACCATGTACAGCACGCCGCCAAAGCTGGCAGCAATCTTGGCGCTATGTTCAGCCGTGAAGTTAGGATAGGCAACCCCAACCGCCATACCGAGAGCGACAATGCCGAAGGTGGTGAAAAACAGGGTGATCGCGGAGAGAACCATCATGAAGGTCGAGACGCTGAGAAAGTAGTTGGTGACGCTGACGAGCAATTCACCAAGAAAGAGCAAGGGCAGCAGCCCAACCCAAAATTTGCTCCACCACAGGCGGCGTAACGGTACCGGTGCGCTCTTGAGCACCCAGAAAGTCTTCCCTTCCAGGCTGACGGCGGGGAAAACAAAACGCACGGCGATTGCGGCAATCACAAACCCGGCCAAGGCCAGGTTGAAGAACGATATAATATTTTGCAAATAGAGCGTTCTCATCGCGCTGCCATCGATTGGCAGGACACTAAAGTTATAGACGTAGATGACAATGAGAGCCAAGAGCATGAAGAGTTGAGACCATTGGCCGGTATCACGAAAGAAGGTCTTCAGGTCCTTGACAACGATCACCCGCAGAGAGGCGGGAAATACCATGGCCATACCCTGGACGGCGGTGTCCCACCAACGCCGCAGCCCACGTCGTCGCTGGCCTTCCTGAGCCTTCGACCAACCAAGTGGGTAAAGAATGTTCGCCAGCGCTGAGCCCGCGACGAGCAGAAACAAGGCCGTACTCAAGAGGAGGAGATAAAAGAAGAGGGCGTCTCCCTCCTTGAGTCCAAGAAAAGGCAAGAGTGCCTCGGTCGCCCAAGTGCTGGGAAGGAAAGGTGAGGACGGGGTTCGCATCGCCGCGAGAAAGCTGAGGAAATCAGAGAAGGCTTCTGGATTAACGAGTTTCTCGGGCTGGAGCAGGCGGAAGAGTAGGTAAAGGAGACTCAGGAAGAGGGTAGAAAACACGAGGAGCATGTCTTTGCCTCGCTGCGCCGGAAGGATGTAGGCGAGGACCAGGGTGGCGATCACTCCCAAAGCGGCAGGGATGATGAAGAAAGGAATGAGAGTTAGCAGCGTCATGAGGCAGTACACTGGCCCACCGCCGTGCACCGCGCCATAGGCCACAAAAGCCGGCACGCTGAACAAGAGCACCATCCATGACGAATCAACCACAGTCTCAACAAACTTGGCGGCGAACAGGTGCGCAGGTGAGACCGGGGCAGGGATCAGGAGCAGCAGGTCACGCGAGAGAAAGAAAGTTGAGAGACTGGTAATGACATTGCTGAATAACAAGATGGCAAAGAAGGTGAGGAACACCATGCTGAGCAATTTTTGACTCAGGATCGGCCCGAGATCGGGAATGGTTCGAAAGTAATCCAAGGTCCGGTAGAAGAACCAAAAAATTCCGCACCAGAACAGCACCATCAGTGTAGCGAGTACCAGGGTGCGGATCTGTCCGCCTCGATTCATCTGGCGGAGTCCGTTACGTGCGGTAAGAAAGCGGGGGATGAGGAGAAGTAGCCAGTTGCCAGTTGCCAGTGAAGAGGGGTTCAAACTGGGAAGAGGGTCAGACAACTGACTTTTCTCTTTTTCTGGCCACTGACTACTGGGAACTGACAACTTTTCCATATCACGCTCGCAACGCTTCAATCACTTCCAACATGTCCGGTGCGGCAGTGAGTTTGAGGAAGATATCTTCGAGCCGATCCTCATTCCCGGCGTGGCGTTGCAACTCGTCGAGCGTGCCCAAGGCGATCAATTGGCCACCCAGAATGATCCCGATACGGTCACACAGCTCCTCAGCCACCTCCATACTGTGGGTGGACATGAAGACCGTCTTGCCCTTGAGTGAGAGCGAGTGGAGGAGCGATTTAAGCATGCGCGCGCCGATCGGGTCCATGCCGACCATCGGCTCATCAACGACCAAGATTTGAGGATCATGGAGGAGGGCAGCAGCGACCACAAGCCGTTGTTTCATTCCATACGAGAAATTCTCGACTAATTCGTCACCCCAATCTGCTAAAGCGAACAGTTCGAGCGACTCCTCTACCCGCGTCCGACGCGTGGGTACCGGTACCTGATAGAGCCCGCCGACGAAGTCGAGAAATTCACGACCAGTGACCTTTTCGTATACAAAAGGTCGGTCCGGGATGAACGCTGAGAGAGCCTTCGCCGCGAGTGGAGCGACAGCAAGGTCATGCCCACCGAGCACGACCCGTCCAGCTGTGGGTTTGAGCAGTCCCATCATCATGCGAATGGTAGTCGTTTTCCCTGCGCCGTTGGGCCCGAGGAAGCCAAAGATCTCACCTTCGGCGATGTTGAGGCAAAGGTCATTCACGGCGGTAAATGAACCGAAGCGTTTGGTCAGATGTTCGAGTTGAATCATGGGCTCCTCACGGAGAAGTTGTCAGTTCCCAGTGGCCAGTGGTCAGCAAGACAGATGAAGACAGGAATTATTTCAGACTAGGTACTGCTTTTTCTTCTCTTCTGGCAACTGACAGCTGACTACTGACTACTTTTTTCTGGCAACTGGCAACTAATTGTCTTCTACGATCTCCAGCTCTACTTGGCCAATGATCCTTAGCAGCGCCGTCTGTTCCTCAGGACCACCCTCGACGAATTTGACATGAGTCGCATCAGCAGGGAACTGGTGAAAGACTGGGTCTACTGATACCCACTGTCCCAACCACACTTCGGACCAGGCATGATAGTAGAACGCCCCATCGAGATACACCACACCTGCGGCCACCCGCGCCGGCAGTCCAGCCGTGCGGGCCAGGGCGGTGAACAGAACAGCATGTTCGTTGCAGTCGCCTTTCTTGCTCTCCAACGCCTCAAGGGCGGTGGGCATCCCCACGGTCGGTGTCTTTTCAAGAGTCAGGTGCGTCCAGTCGAGCAGCTTGCGTGTCGCTTGGAGGGCGTCACGTTCGGCCCCGAGAATTTGTTGAGCCTGCGCGACGAGGCGTGGATGGGTGCTCTGGAGGAGTGGTGTTGAGGCCAGGTCAGGAGCAAATTCTGCGTGTGTCTGTGGAAGCGGGTACGAGACCAACTGAGACACTTCTTCTTTTACAACGATCAAGATATTGTCCTGACGCTGCTGACGTGGAGGAAACGCGAAGAGGGCCGGATCCGCGGGACCCAAAAGCTTGAGTTGCAGAGAGGTCAGTGTCCGTGGGTTCTGCAATATCCCGCGGACAGGAATGGCCGCTGCAGTCACAATGTCGGGGGGGGCTTTGTCTTGCCAGCCACTGCCCAAGGCTTCGTCTCGGCTCTCACGTAACAGTATGAACCCCATGTGGGCTTCTTCCTTCACCACCTTGCCCTCTTGATCAAGCCAGGCGTGGACCGTAGCCCCGTTGAAGCGTTCGGCGATCTTGGTGACGGTCTGGGTTTTTCCCTTCAGCGAGAGTGTTTCCGGACCAATGACGGTAATACCAATCGTGTCGGGACGCATTGAAAGAGGATTAAAGATGCTGAACTGACGCTCTTCTCCTGGTTGCAAGGCCGTATTGCGCAAAGCCATCTGCGTCGTATCAGGCAGGTAGAGCGGCTCGCGTAAAGGGAAAGAAAAGGGCGACCTCTCTCCGCCGGTTCTGATCTGCCCACGCAGTTCTTGGCCAACCACCTCACCGGTGACCTGAAAAACTGTGCCAGAACTTACTAAGCGAAAGGAAAAATGGGTGAGCGCATAGCGCTGGTCTATGGCGGCATGTATCTCGGTGTGGATGTGCTGGGTGGTCTTGAGCACTTGCAGCTTCATTTGCCAGCGCTCTTCCCATTGGTAGCCAGTGTCTGTGGGGCTCACGCGACGCTGGAGATAGCCAACTTTCTGATCCTGCTGGTAAATCCCCATCCACTCTTCCCGGGTTTCGACCACACCTGGGGATGGTGTCAGAGCCTGCGGAGAGTGGGATTGCGGCAGGTTACGGCGGACCAGTAGCCCAACCATCACGGTCCAAAAGAGAACGATGCTGATACTGACCAAGCGTTTCATGGCACACCCTTGCCCCTGGAAAAACCTTTTCGTACTGTGCAATCGGCTGATGATACCATTTTCTGTAGCGGTTGATGGGTCTGGCTCAAAGAAAAACCGCTGTTTGTCTTTCGTAGAAGGTGGATAGGCAAAGAGCCGAAAATCGTCGAGACTGCTACTTGTGCTAAACTTTTCAACCTGGTTCAGGACAGGCTGGTCCATGCACAAACGCCTCTCTTTCGGTCTGGTGCGATGATTATGGACTCTTCATCTTCACAAGCCCCCTCCACTCCAACCGCTTTAGCTCCCCGTTTTCTGGCTGACCGGATGCTTGGCAAACTGGCTCGGTGGATGCGGATCTTGGGATATGACACTGCATATCTCCCCCACCTCTCTCCTGAGGGAGTCATGCGCGAAGGCAGGCGACAAGGGCGGCTCATTCTCACTCGCGATACCCGCATCCTCCGTCGTAAAGACGCTCCTCCAGTTGTTTTTGTTCACAGCGATCGTTTCCGTGAGCAACTCCGCCAAGTGGTTGAGACCCTTCAACTTGATCCCTTGCGAGCTCTCTTCACGCGTTGCGTCGAATGCAATGGGAGGTTGAGAGAAATAGCAAAAGACGAGGTGCGCGAGCGTGTCCCGGAGTACGTGTGGCAAACGCAAGACGCATTTCGCGTCTGCCCAGAGTGTCATCGCCTCTACTGGCCAGCGACGCATCGGGATCATGTGCTGGACGAGTTGCGACGACTCGGGTTAATCAAAGAAGAGTCTGGGGGCTAAAAATCTAGGGGCTACAGCGGTTCTCACTCGGATGTGCCCCTCTGCTCCCTGGTGGCGCGGCCATCTTGGCCGCGTTGCCGCGAGAACCGCCCGTTTTTCTGAAAGTCCTACGCTTTGCCTAACTGCCTGAGCGCCTCATACAGTACAATCGCTGCAGCATTGGCAAGGTTGAGACTGCGGACGTGTTTGCCGTGCATGGGGATAGTATAGAGACCCTCGGCCAAAGCTGCGCGAATCTCGTCAGACAAACCACGGGTCTCGCTGCCGAAGACGAGAAGGTCATCAGCCTGGTAACACACCTGAGTGTACGACCGAGTCGCCTTAGCAGAGAAGGCGAGCAGCCGACCAGACGGACGGCGAGCCAGGAAATCTATCCAGTGGGGGTAGTAGTGTACATCCACGTGTGGCCAATAATCTAAACCCGCGCGTTTAAGATAGCGATCTTCCAGTGAGAACCCGAGAGGACCGACCAAGTGGAAACTGGTATTGGTAGCGGCGCACAGTCGCGCCGTGGTCCCAGCGTTGGGCGGAATCTCAGGCTCGACAAAGACGATATGCATGGGGGAAGAAAGTAGTCAGTAGAGAGTGATTCATTTACAGTTTTTCTTTTCTCATGCCGATTACGGATTACTATACCTGGGGGATCAGATAGGTGGTATTGCCCAGACGCAAGAGAAACGAACCCGTTGTTGGACCTTCCTGCACATAGGCTGTGAGTTGATAATAGGCCGGACGCAAAAAGCGAGCGATATGCTCCCCAGCTTTGACCCGGCAGTATAGAACGTTCTCCTGGCCGACGTAGAGCGTGGTTGGCTCGAGGGGCTCTTCGCTCTCATCATTGAGCCGCAGGGTCAGGCCTCGGTCTGTATCTCCGGTTACGCGTGTGACCACATAAGGAGTGTCGTCAATTTCAACCGCGACCTTGTCCCAGCCGATGGCGATTTCGTAGGTACCCTCCGGAGTTTTGCGGAGGTGCTGACTAAACAAAACATTGATCCGACGGTTCTGGATACACTCGTCATTGGCGTACCACCAGCCATCCTTACCAAAACTGATCTTGCGGGTCGGGTCGATCGGCCAGAAACCTACTTTTGGCATAGCGTCGCTACTTACTATCAAGAATTAAGGTCACTGGCCCATCGTTGACCAAGCGAACGGTCATCACTGCTTGAAAACGGCCGGTGGCCACTGGCACCTTCTTCTGCCTCAGGGTTGTGACGAAATATTCGTATAAGGGGAGAGCTTTGTCCACTCCGGCAGCAGCAGTGAATGACGGTCGCCGTCCCTTGCGACAGTCGCCGTAAAGGGTGAACTGCGAGACGACGAGAATCGAGCCGTTCACATCCTGAACCGAGTGAGCAAATTTGCCCGCCTCATCAGAGAAGATGCGAAGGCCAACGATCTTCTCGCACAAGTAATCAGCGTCGCTCTGGGTGTCGTCTGTCGTAATGCCCAAAAGCACGGCTAATCCCTGTCCGATTTGTCCAGTGCACTCTCCGTTGACATGAACGCTCGCTTCGCTCACACGTTGAATCACTGCCCGCATCGACGTTCCTCAATCAAACTACCGGGGATTGCTGCGAATAGAGGCTGAATTATCCCCGCTTCCGCGTGACGATTGTTAGCCCAGTCGTGTCCAAGATACAAGGACTCGCTTGGCAGTGCGGTGGTCTGTGGGGTATGATTCATTCATGTATCCTGTGCTCTTCCATTTCGGACCAATCACGATCTATAGCTACGGGGTGATGATGGCGCTCGGCTTCCTCGCCGGAGGCTGGGTGCTGAGTCAGGAGTTGCAGCGCCAGGGCAAAGATCCAAATTTCTCTTCTACGCTTGTGCTGTGGGCCGCAGTCGGCGGTATGCTCGGAGCGCGGCTGCTTTTTCTCCTTGATGAGTGGCAGGGGTTTGTTGCTGATCCGTGGGCTTTTATTTTTACTGGCTCTGGATTTATCTGGTATGGCGGGCTCATCGGTGGGGTCGGGGCGGTCACCTTGTGCATCCGGCACTTTGGTCTACCTTGGCTTGAGGTGATGGATGCAGTAGCTCCGGTGATTGCGCTCGGTCATAGCATTGGCCGTATTGGCTGTCATCTCGCTGGAGATGGAGATTGGGGACCACCGACGACTTTGCCATGGGGGGTCGCCTATACGCACGCGATCGTTGGTTGGGATTTCCCGCCTGGGGTCCGTGTCCATCCTACTGCTCTCTACGAAACCATTGCCTATGGGCTAATTTTTGCCGTGCTGTGGAGTCGCCGGGCAACGCCGCACCAGGCTGGCGCGTTGTTTTGGAGTTATCTCTTGTTAGCGGGAGTCGCGCGGTTCTTACTCGAATTTGTCCGCGTTAACCCGCCCCTCTTGTTCGGGCTTTCGCAAGCGCAACTGATTAGCCTCGGTTTGATCGTGGTCAGTGCTTTCCTGCTGATCGCAAAACGGGAAGCGCAGCCCGCAGTGGTTGCGCCGATTCCTAAGTTGGCTCGGGAGAAGCGACGGTGAGAAAGTGGTTGATCCTTGGGTTGATCGTCGCTGGCGGTGTATTTTTGCTGACTCTGACCCGCTCGCCAGCCCCAACCCCCAGACCGGCACCGGATTTTTTGTTGCCCGACCTGAATGGGCAAGTCGTACGTCTCTCCCAACTGAAGGGCAAGGTGGTGATGCTCAACGTCTGGACAACCTGGTGCCCGCCGTGCCGTAAGGAGATGCCAACGATGGAGGCGCTCTATCGGCGGTTGCAGAGCGCAGATTTCATCATGCTGGCGGTGAACCAAGATGTCGATGGCAAGAACACCGTGCTGCCCTATTTGCAAGAGGGCGGGTTCACCTTTCCGGTGCTGCTTGATGTGCAGGGGGAGGTTGGCAAGAAATATGGAGTGACAGGATACCCTGAGACTTTCCTCATCGATCGTCAGGGGAAGGTGGTGTATCACCACATTGGCTATAACGATTGGTCTCAGCCTACGGTAGAAACGGCCTTGCGACGGTTAACCGATCAGGGGGTGTGGGAGGGGTGGACAGATGGCAAGATAGTTGGTGAGCAAACGCCGCTGACGCAGCCGGCAAATCGATAGCCCAGGCGGAGGCATATCGACCCCCTCCCTTACAACTAGCGGGTGTTATACTCCATTTGCTGCCAAAATGTCTGCTTTCAAGGATGTCATTCTGAGCCGAAGGCGAAGAATCTCGCAGAAAACGAGACCCTTCGCTGCGCTCAGGGTGACAGGTTTGTTGCTGTCATGATGTAGTCGAGAATGCAAATTGATATTAGGCTTCGTCTGCTCAGGTTCCTGATTTTCTAGGGAATACAAGGCGGACCTCCCCCCTGGAGCGGTCCCTCCCTACGCGACGGTTTCCCCGATGACGCGAGGCGGTACATAAGAGCCGCTTTGGCTTATGCTGGCGCTGTCACCCAGCAGCGTAAAGAAAAACGTTGCACCCTGGCCAGGTGTGGACTCGACCCAGATCCGGCCGCCGTGGCGGTCGACAATTTTCTTGCAGATGGCCAGTCCAATGCCGGTCCCCGGATACTCCTGGCGCGTATGCAGGCGCTGGAAGATCTCAAAAATGCGCTCGGCGTGCTTCGGGTCAATGCCAATGCCGTTGTCCCGGACAGAGAACAGCCACTCTGTGCCGCGCTGCTGCGCGGACAGATGAATACGTAGGGGCGCCGCGTTGCGAAACTTGAGGGCGTTGCTCAGGAGATTCTGCAACAGTAACGCAAGTTCTAGCTTACTGGCCCGGACTGTCGGTAGGGGATCATGGGTGATGACGGCCCCGCTCTCTGCGACGGTGAGCCGCAGATCCTGCAGGGTCTGCTGGAGGACCTCTTCACAATCGACGGGCACGAAGGGCTCTCGCCGCGTCCCCACTCGGGAGTAAGCGAGCAAATCGTCAATCAAGACCTTCATTCGCTTGGCTCCCTCGAGCGCGTAGCCAATAAACTCCTGGGCTTCGGCATCGAGTTTCCCGTGGTAGCGCCGAGCGAGAAGGTCCATGAAAGTAGCGACCATGCGCAAGGGCTCTTGCAAGTCGTGCGAAGCGACATAGGAAAACTGCTGCAACTCTTCATTGGAGCGCCGTAACTCAGCGGCCTGGTGCCGGAGCGCGTCCTCGGCCTGCTTGCGTGCGGTGATGTCGATGCCGTAGCCAATAATTCCAGTCGGGGTCCCCTGCTGATCGCGCCGCAACGACAGCGAGAGATGGATGTAACACTCCTCCCCCGACTTGCGTTTTTGCCGCGTCTCCATCTCATACTGGCCGTGCTCTCGCAAAGGCGCCATCACCCCTGTGGGGAACTGGGCCCGCAGATCCTCGGGGAAGAGCAGGAGCACGGACTGACCAACCATCTCCGCCGCCGTGTAGCCAAACAGCCGCTCCGCGCCTTTGTTCCAATTGGTGACCAGACCATCGAGGTCTGTGGCAATCACCCCATCATGGGTGTGGTCGATGATCTCGGCCTGGTGCCGGAGCGCGTCCTCGGCCTGCTTGCGGTCGTGAATGTCAGTGGTGGTGCCGTACCATCCGATGATGCGCCCCGCGTCATCGCGGACTGGCACCGCACGGGTCAAGAACCAGCGGTATTCGCCATCATACCGCCGGTTCCGGGCTTCGATCTCGTAGGGCGTGCCAGACGCCAGCGCCCGGGTCCATTCCGTCACACAGCGCTCGTAATCGTCAGGATGTAACACCAGTCGCGGCCAGTCACGGGCGAGCTGCTCCGCCGTCATGCCGCAATACTTTTCCCACTGTTCACTGACGAGGGTCATGGTGCCATCCGGGGCTGCCTCCCAGACGAACGCGGGCACGGCATTCACCAAGGCGCGGAACCGTGCCTCATTCTCGCGCAACTGCTTGTGCTGCGCCCCTAGCGTGCGGCGCAGCCTGACGCTCGCGATCGCGTTGCCAACCGCCCGCCACAGACTCTCCTGGCTCAGGGCGTCCTTAACCAGGTAGTCTTGTGCACCCCGCTTCATGGCTTCGATGGCGATACCTTCATGCCCCGACCCGGTGAGCATTACCACCGCCGGCATCTGTTCCCCAGCCAGCACCTGTAATTGACTCAGGAACTGCAGGCCATCAATGTCCGGAAACCGATAATCCAGCAAAATACAATCAGGCTGGACGAGCTGAGAGGTGACGAGGCCCTTTCTGCTCAGCTCCTCTTCCCATATGGTGTAGTCGCGATCCGGGTCGTGCTGCAAACGGCGTTTACAGATCGCCCGATCCTCCGGGCTGTCGTCCACGATCAGCACTTTGTAATGAGGTTTCGGCATAATTTTTAGTTGTCAGTCACCCGTTACCAGTTGCCAGTTTCTGAAGCTCCACAAATCAGCTGACTGAAGGGTTTCGCCTTCTCTTACTGACAACTACGCTTGTGGTAAGGTGACGACCGTAAACCAATACGCACACAATATCTGCAACGCCGTGGCCAAGTGCTCATAGGCGAGCGCCTTCACCAGGTAGCCGCTGCAGCCGATGGTATAGCACTGCGCGATGTCGGCGGGGTTGTCCGATGTACTCACCACAACCACTGGTACCACACGCAGCGTCGCGTCGTGCTTGACCTGCTCTAGCACCGTGCGGCCGTCTTTGCCGGGAAGGTTGAGGTCCAAGAGGATGAGCGACGGAAGGACGGCCTGCGCGTAGGAGCCGCGCCGGAACAGATAGTCGAGCGCCTCGCTCCCCGTGCGATAGCGTACGACCTCACAAGGCAGGATCTTCCCCAACGCCCGCCTCATGGCATAGAAATCCTCGTCACTATCTTCCACGATCAATAACGGACCGTACTCCACAAGTCCTCCCTCTGCCAGCCGCCAGGAAATAGAGTAGGCAGTCGCCAGTAGAGATTCAGTCTTGCAGTCAAGCAGTCGGACAGTCAGACCGTCCGACTGTCGACTGAGGGCTGTTCATCCTTCCCACCTTTTTCTTTAAGATCACCGAACGTGAAATAAAACGTCGAACCCTTTCCCGGAGTAGACTCCACCCAGATCCGCCCGCCGTGCCGCTCGATGATCTTCTTGACAATGGTCAGCCCCGCGCCCGTGCCCCCGCCATAGGTGTCACGGGGATGCAGGCGGCGAAAGATCTCAAAGACTTTCTCTCGGTGCTCGGGGGAGATGCCGATGCCATTGTCACGGACATAGAAGACGGGTGCCCCACCATCAGCGGCGTTCTGCGCGCCTACTTCGACCCACTTCTCGGTTTTGTTGTTGTACTTGAGCGCGTTGCTTAGCAGATTAGTGAACACCTCGGTGAGCTGCGCCCGGTCCCCACGCACGGTGGGCAAGGACTGGGGCAGGCGCACTTGCAGGTGCGCTCCTTGCAGCCGCGTCTGGAGCTGGTCGAGCGCCTCCTGCACGACCTGGGTGAGATCGAGATCACTCTGACTGAGTTCCGCCCGCTCTAGGCGCGAGTAGCGCAGCAGGGAGTTGAGCAGGTCTTCCATCCGCTGGATCAGCCGCTGAATGGTGACGAGCCGCTGGTGACCCTCAGCGTCGAGTGTTTCGCCGTAGTCTTCACTCAAAAACTGGGCATAATTGCTGATACCGCGCAGGGGCTCCTTCAGATCATGGGACGCAATGTAGGTGAAGGCATCGAGCTCCTGATTCCGGCGTTGCAGTTCGGCGTTGAGCCGCTGCAGCGCTTCCGCCCTCTCCTGTAATTCCGCAGTCCGTTCCGCCACACGTTGCTCCAGCTCGCGATTCAGGCGTTCCAACTGCTGCGTCTTACGGTACAGCTCGGCGAACACGCCGACTTTCGCCCGTAAGAGCTCCGGAATGATCGGCACCGAAATGTAATCCACCGCCCCATGTTCGTAGCCCTTAAGCCGGTCGAGGTCTGTTAGGTGTACGGCAGAGATGAAGATGATCGCGGTCTTCTGGTAACGAGGATGCTGGTGGATGAGCTCAGCCAACTCAAACCCATCGAGTTCCGGCATGCTCACATCCATCAGGACAACAGCAATGTCGGTTTTCAACAGGTGCTCCAGAGCCTCCCTGCCCGAAGTGGCCTTGATCAGGTTCTCTCCCAGCTCACTGAGGATGACCTCGTAGCTAAGCAGCTTGGCCGGCTGATCATCCACCATGAGGATATTAACTTTCTCGTGCGCGCTCATTGCCTCTCCGTATCACATGACCTCCCCCCCAGCCACTGACTTTGAGAACCTGTCATTCTGAGGCCGCAGGCCGAAGAATCTCATGTTCAGTTGCCTGTAGGGCGAGATTCTTCGCCTACGCTGCGCTCCGGCTCAGAATGACATCCCTCGTCTTCACCGCGGTCTCTCTCCTATCGGTGCAGCCACATGCGCAGGGCCGACAGCAGTTGCTCGGTGTTGACCGGTTTGGCGAGGTAG
>CAZAYE010000022.1:0-14136 GCA_964489255.1 uncultured Enterobacteriaceae bacterium | reverse complement strand
ACTCGGACGGGACCAGGCCTGGCAAGCGAGAGAGGTCAACACCTTCCGTGAGTTGGCGAAGGGATATCTCGTGTCTGAGAGCTTGTAAAAAAGGACTGGCCAGGCAAGCGAAAAATCGGCAGTGTCCTTTTCTGGAAGCGCGGGCGTCCCGTCCGCCTGAAAAGCGCCCAAGGTGGGCGCGCTCCCAGGACGCACTCGAACACCAACTGCCAGAGCAATTTCACTCTAACGATTTGAGCAGCGCTTTTGCCTCTTGCAAATCTTTGGTATCAAACCCTTCGGTGAACCAGCTGTAGGTCTCAGCCAGCAGCTTGCGGGCTTCTGTTCTTTTGCCCTGCTGTTGCCACAGCCGCGTCAAGCTCATCGTCGCTTGCAACTCTAGCGATTTTGCCTGTTGTCTGCTGGCAATTTCGATAGCCTTGAGAAAACACGCTTCGGCTTCTTCTTGGGGGTTAGGGATTGGGAATTGGGGGTTGGTAACTTGAAACTTGAAACTTGAAACTTCTGAAGTGTAAGCTGCCCTTTGAGCCGATGTAGCTCCGCTTCGTAGAACCGCTCCCCGCTTTTCTCCATGTGTGCTAGCGCGTCGGCCACCAGCCCAAGCCCTTCCTCTATCTGTCCTCCTTGTCTGTACGCCACGGCCAGCAAGGCAAGAAAAAGCGGTTGGTACAGTTCTGCCCCGGTAGCCCACCAGCCAGCGAGGCCCTGGCGCATCTGGGCAATACCCTCTTCTCCCCGCCCTTGCACGACCAGCGCCCAGCCATGCAAGATTGTCCCCATTGCCAGAAAATGCGCAAAGCCGTGCTCGGCTGCGAGGGTCATGGCTGTAGCGGCCCACTCTTGAGCTGCGTGCTGCTCTCGACGGAGCGCATGAACTACGGCTAAGCCAAGCGTGGCATACACGAGGCTAAAAGGATGAGAGAGCATGTGGGCGTAAGTGATCGCCTCCTGGCTCTTTTGCAGCGCCTGCTCCGGGTAGCCGAGATGCGTTGGTAAATGAGCCTCGCGAGCTCCTGCAAGGGGGCACCATGCTGCGCTCCTCTAGAGAATTGCGTCACCGTATACTCCGCAACTTCCTTCTCCGTCAGCAGTTCTAGCTGGATCTCCTCGCATTGGCCGTGGGCGTGCAGCTCCTGGGTGAGTCCTCTGAGTGGGTGGCTACTTACGACGACCTCCGCCGGCCGATAGGTCCCGAGTACCAACAGCTGTGCTCGCTCCTGCCGCTGGGCCAGATACGCGATGAGGTCAAGCGTCGAGCGATCACTCCAATGCAGATCCTCGAACACCAGCACTAGCGGCTGCTCCGCCGCTAGTACCTCAATCGCCGCAGCCATCTCGCGCAGCATCCGCTCGCGCGTTGCTCCTGCCACCTTGCGCTGCGCGATCTCTAACGCTGCTGCACCCACAAGCGCTGGCATCTGCACCACCCACGTTGGCGCATACTGGCTCAGCACCGCAAGCAGTGGCTCCTCCTCCTCAGGCTCCCGACACAGCCGTTCCAATGCTTCCAGGACCGGGAGATACGCCTCCCCTTCTCCATAGTGCTCGAAACATTGCCCTCGCCCGATTCGGACCTGCCGTGCCGCCCGCACAGTGTCCACAAACAAGTTCACGACTGTCGTCTTCCCGATCCCCGGTTCCCCAGTCACAAAGACGATGTGCCGCTGCCCGTGCAGCGTTCGCGTGAACAACCGCTGGAGCTGCTCGAGCTCCTGGTCTCGACCTACGATATGCTTACTGCTTCCCCCTTCTGTCTCCACCGGCGCCTCTGGCCCGCGCCTCTCCCCGTCCCCCCAAAACCGATACCCTAACCAACCGACCGTTTCGAGGTAGCGTGGCGCAGCGCTGTCCTCCCCCAATGCCTGTCGAATCACTCGCACACAGACCTTGAGCGCCGTCTTGGTCACATATGTACCCGCCCATACCTGCTTGAGCAGCTCCTCTTTCGTGACCAGCCACCCGGGGTGCTCCGCTCAATACTGCAACACCGCCAAGGGGCGTGGCCGGAGCGCCAGTTCTTGCTCCCCACGCCAGAGGCGTTTGCGGCTCGGGTCTAAACGGAAGGGACCAAAGACAAGATAAGAGGTCATGCCATGTTGCTTCCTCTGGTGCGTAAAAATTAACCGCTCAAAACCGCTTCAAACCACTGCGGGCCACAATCCTAACCGCTTTCGTATATTCCCTAACCGCTCTCCCGTCTATTGTAGGCAGCAACAGAATGCTTCGCTCCGCTCAGCATGACAACAAGCGAAGGGTTCAGGGTGACACCCTTGGTGTGCCAGTCTTATGAAGTCTGGTTTTGAGGAGGAGATTTTATGCACCAACATTGTCATGGTTTTGTGAACCGGAGTGTATGCATCGTGGCGACAATTGCCTTGGCAAGCGTATTGGCAACAACGTCACATGCGCAAACCAACAGCGCTGACCTCATTCTGTTCGGCGGAGACATCATCACCCTCGATGCGTCAACCCCGACGGCCGAAGCGGTGGCCGTGCACGCCGACAAGATTGTCGCGGTCGGAAAGCGTGCTGAGGTCTTACAGTGGAAAGGGGAGAAAACGAAGGTTGTCGACCTGCAGGGCAAAACGCTCCTTCCCGGCTTCATCGATGCGCATGGCCATGTGACCCAGCTGGCACAATTGCAGGCCGCCGCAAACGTAGCACCTCCTCCAGTGGGTTCAGTCAAGAACTTCGCAGATATCAAGAAGGTCTTGCTCGACTACAAGGCCGCGCATCATCTGCAGAAAGGAGACTGGATTTTAGGAGCTGGCTACGACCCCTCATTGTTAGCTGAGCGCCGGCATCCCACCAAGTTCGACCTGGATAAAATCTCTATAGAAAATCCGCTTCTCCTCATCCACGTTTCCCTTCATCTCGCTACGGCCAATAGTCTGGCGTTACAACTGACAGGCATTACGGCAGGCACCAAAGATCCCCAAGGTGGGGTCTTTCACCGGGTCGAGGGGAGCACCGAACCCAACGGAGTCATGGAAGAGCGGGCATGGCTCGAGGTGATGAACAAACTGCCTGTGCCTCAGATGGAAGAACGATTGGCGCTCTTACCAAAGGCCCTAGGTGTGTATGCCAGCTACGGGATCACCACCGTTCAGGACGGATTTACTCAGCCCGACGATCTGAAACTCTTACGCACCGCGGCGGAACAAAATCTCCTGACGCTGGACGTCGTGGCCTATGTCAGTTGGCTCGCAGCTGATCGGCTGCTGAACGGCAACTTCCCCGTAGGTGAATACCGTTCACGGTTCAAAGTGGGAGGGGTCAAGATGGTTTTCGACGGCTCACTGCAGGGGAAAACCGCTTGGCTGAGCCAGCCCTATTACGAGCCCCCTCCCGGCCAGGGGCCGGCATATCGGGGGTATCCTGCGATGTCCGACGAGGACGCCGCCAAGTTCGTCGCCCACTTCTATCAGCAGAATTGGCAGGTGCTCGCCCATACCAACGGCGATGCCGCCTGTGAGCAGTACATCAACGCGATTGCCTCTGCCTTAGTCGATCAGCCGCAACGAGACCGCCGAACGGTCATGATTCATGCCCAGACAGCCAGAGAAGATCAGCTCGATCGGCTGCAGGAGCTGCGCATCATCCCGTCTTTCTTGTCGGCTCACCCCTTCTACTGGGGCGACTATCACCGAGAGTCGGTCCTTGGACCAGAACGGGCCTACCGGATCAGTCCCGCAAAGTCGGTGTTGGACCGGGGGATGCTGTTCACTATGCATAATGATGCGCCAATTGTCCCCCCAGACATCTTGCGGCTAATCTGGATTAGCGTGAATCGCCGTTCACGCAGCAACGAGATTATCGGTCCTGAGCAGCGTATTCCGGTCATGGAGGCAATCAAGGCCGTAACCATCAACGCTGCCTACCAATACTTTGAAGAGGACCACAAGGGATCGATTACCTCGGGTAAGCAAGCGGACTTGGTCATTCTTTCGGGAAACCCTCTCAAAGTCGATCCTATGACAATTCAGGACCTCAAGGTGCTGGAAACGATTTCACGCGGGGTGACGGTATTTCGAGCAGACGGGAAGGAATAGCAGACATGCAAAGAGGGCGACCGTCACTCAGTCATACCGTACTGAAGCGGTGCGCGCACGATAGGCAAAACTGCTGTGACTGGCGCGGTGCTGAGGTGGTTGACCTCAGCCTGCGCAAGCCCGGGTGGCGCTCGGGGGCGGGTCAGGCGCGAGTCAGCTCTGGCAGAGTGTGTCACACGGTAAGGACTTTTTTCTCTGCTACCGTTATCGCCACGCTTCTTTGTCTTCCCTGTACGCCCGCCTGGGCTGCAGGACTCTTTCTCTATGAGAATGGATCCCCCGACCAAGCCATGGCCAGCGCTGGTCGGGCGGCGCTAGCCCAGGACGCGTCTACCGCTCTTAATAACCCTGCAGGGATGACCCGTCTCACGGGCCCCCAGCTTGTGCTCAGTGCGCAGCCGCTCATCATTGACCCTTCCGCCACCCTCTCTGCGGCAGGAACGACCTCCGCTCTCCACCCTGAACGTGAAGCGAAAATGCTGAGCCCTTTCAGAAACATAGAAGAGGTATCCAATGAAAACAGCATGTCCATTGATAGCAATAGTGCTGGCGGCCTTCCTGTGGGCTCAGAAGCTCCGCCGGTGGGTTGATGAGATCCATGGAAAACAGCCGCTCGCCGAACAATGATCCCCGCATGGTTTCCTTAGAGTGACTGTAGATTAGGTGTAAAAATCTGAATTTGATTTTACAGACACTGGAAGATCAATGCAGACTGGGTTCAGACTGTAGGCGCGCAGAGATGTCATCCTGAGCGCAGCGAAGGATCTCAAGTGAGCGAGAGATTCTTCGGCCTGCGGCCTCAGAATGACAGGACCGGGTGGCAGGAGCTGGATCTGAGGTCCTCTGACATGTCTGATAGATCAAGGCTAGAGTTTTACAGAATTAGGCATTCATTCCATACTGGCAATGGCACGACATTGCCAAGCACCCCGCGGCTCTCTACAATCCGCTCTCTAGACTATGCATCCCTTCGATCATCCTTCTGTTGCTCGGCTTATCACTCTGGCGCTGGAAGAAGATCTAGGCCGCGGGGATGTGACTACGCTGGCCACGATTCCACCTGACCGCGCTGCGCAGGGCAAAATCACAGCTAAAGCCGACTTGACTGTCGCCGGGCTGCCGCTGGTGGAAAAAATCCTCAGAGCAGTCGATGCTGCGGCTGACGTACGGACACTGAGCGCTGAAGGCAGCGCCGTGACAAAAGGCACGGTGGTGGCGGAGCTGTGGGGGAACGCGCAGTCCCTGCTAATCGCCGAACGTACCTTGCTTAATTTCCTTCAGCATCTCTCTGGCGTGGCAACCCTCACGCGACGATTTGTCGAGGCGGTCGCTGGCACCAAATGCACGATCATTGACACGCGCAAAACCCTGGCGGGCTTCCGCCTGCTCGATAAGTACGCCGTCACCCAAGGTGGTGGGGTGAACCACCGGATGGGTCTGGATGATGGCATTCTCATCAAAGATAACCATATCGCCGTGTGTGGCGGGGTTGGAGCCGCAGTTCGCCAAGCGCGGAGCCGAGCCTCGGCCTTGCTCCGCATCGAAGTCGAGTGCACCACTTTAGCCGAGGTGCAAGAAGCCCTCGAGGCACAGGCTGACATTATCCTGCTCGATAACATGACGACTCTGCAGATGCGTGAAGCGGTGCAACTGGTCAGTGGCCGGGCGTTACTCGAAGCGTCGGGCAACATGAGTCTGGAGCGCATACGCGAGGTGGCAGAAACCGGGGTCGATTTCATTTCGGTTGGTGCGTTGACCCACTCTGCACCAGTAGCCGACTTGAGCATGGCCATCTCTTGCGAAGAAGTTTCAGATTTCGGGTTTCAAGTTTCAAGTGCAAAGACTAAAGCTCAGCGTTCAGCGTTTAATGTCCAACGTTCAACGTCTAAGAGTCGGGGTCAGAAATCATGAGCGATCCTGCCGATTCGGGATTTGTTGCTACCCTCCAACTCCAGACCCAGTTTCTTGGCAAACCTCTGCATTTCTTCACCACTCTCGACTCGACGAATACGTATGCCACCCGGCTTGCTCGTGAAGGTGCTACCGAAGGAACTGTCGTGATCGCCGATTCTCAGAGCGGTGGCAGGGGACGGCTGGGACGGAGTTGGATTTCACCACCCGGCGTGAACCTGTACCTCTCGGCGATTCTTAGACCCCCCGTCTCTGCCTCGGTTGTCCCGCAATTGAGCCTGCTGGCGGCAGTGGCGGTCGCTGACACGATCGTGCAAATAAGCAAGCTTACGCCAGCGATCAAATGGCCGAACGATGTCCTGGTTAGTGGGAAGAAGGTCTGTGGCATCCTGGCGGAGATGCAGACTGAGGCTGGCACGCTGAGGTCGGTGGTGCTGGGAATCGGGGTGAATATTAACGCCCCGCTGAGCGCCTTTCCCGAGGAGCTGCGTGACAAAGCCTCTTCTCTGTTCCTCGCTAGCGGCCAGCCAGTTGACCGATCTCTCTTTACTGCCACATTGTTGACCCACCTTGAGAAATTGTACGCTCTATGGCTAGAAGAGGGCTTCCTGGCACTACGGCCACTCTGGGAACGCCATGCCGCGGGTATGCTCGGCAAACAGATCACCGTGGCAGCTCCGGAAGGAACTGTGGCCGGGACCGTTCTCGGGCTCGACAGTGATGGCGCCCTTTTGCTGCAAGAGGGTGACAGCGGAACGCCACGCCGGGTGTTGGCCGGAGATGTCACTGTGGTTGGGGGCTACACACACGGAGAGAAGTCATGATCCTCGTCGTTGACGTGGGCAATACCCACACTGTGATCGGACTCTATCAAGGGAAGAAGCTGAACTACCACTGGCGGGTGCTCACCGAGGCCGAACGCACTGCGGATGAATACGGCGTGCTGCTGCGGAGCCTATTCTCGGCTTACGAATTGATGTTTTCCTCAGTCCAGGGTATCGCCATAGCATGCGTCGTCCCGCCCATGAATAACGTCATGGAAGAGCTGGCGCAGAAATACTTTCGCATGCACCCGCTGGTGGTCGGGCCAGGCATCAAAACTGGCATGCCGATCCTCTACGACAATCCGCGTGAGGTCGGGGCCGACCGCATCGTCAACGCCGTCGCGGCCTATGAACGCTATCGGGACGTGACGATCGTGGTGGATTTTGGCACGGCGACGACGTTTGACTTTGTAACCGCCGCCGGGGAGTACCTCGGCGGGGCGATCGTGCCTGGTGTCGGCATTTCCCTCGACGCCCTGTACCACAAAACTGCAAAACTGTACCGCGTCGAGTTGGTCAAACCACCGAAGGTCATTGGCCGCAACACAGTTCATGCGATTCAGTCGGGTATCTTTTTTGGCTACACCTCCCTGGTAGATGGCATGATCGAGCGCATTCAGAAAGAGCATAAGGTCAAGGCGCAGGTGATCGCCACCGGGGGATTTGCCAAGTTGATTGCTGCAGAATCTGCTAAGATTGAGGCAGTAGACGAGTTTCTGACCCTCGAGGGATTGCGTATCCTGTACGAAAGGAACCAGTAAAACAGCTAAAATCAAGGAGGGCATTATGGCCGTTGACGACGTCCGCCGCTTTAGAACAGTCGGGTTTTTAGCCGAAGGGGGAGCGGGCAAGACATCCCTGGCAGAGGCATTGCTATACGCGACCGGCGCCACCACCCGCCTAGGCCGGGTCGATGACGGTAGCTCGGCGTTTGACTTTGAACCTGAAGAGATTCGTCGGAAGATTACGCTGTCAACCGCTTTCCACTCGCTGTCCTGGAAAAGGCACGATCTTATTCTGGTCGATCCTCCGGGCTATGCTAATTTCCTGCCGGAAACGCGCTACGCGATGGAAGCTATGGCTGGCGCGATCTTTGTCGGTAACCCAACTGGGCAGCTCAAAGTGGAAAGCGAGCGGATATGGGGCTGGGCCAACGACCTCCACCTCGCCCGCCTGGTATACCTCTCTCGCATGGACCGGGAAGAAGGCTCGCTAGAAAAGGCCCTGGCCGAAATGAGCAAAGTGCTGGAGGGCAAGTTCGTCGCCATCCAGGTGCCAGTCGGCAGCCAGGCGAATTTCCGCGGAGTCGTGGACCTGCTGTCCATGAAGGCGCTGATGTTCCAGGGAGATAACGGGGCCGCGCAGGAACAAGACATTCCAGCCGAGGTCCAGGGGGAAGCCGATGAATACCGGGAAAAGCTCATCGAAGCAATCGCCGAAATGAACGACGACCTGCTCACCCGTTATCTCGAAGGTGAAGAAATCAGCTCGCAGGAACTCAAGCAAGGACTGCGCGAAGGAGTTGTGTCGGGACGTCTTTTCCCCGTTCTCTGTGGCTCTGGGTTGCGGGTCGCTGGCATTCAGACCCTCCTCGATGCCGTTGTTGAGTACCTGCCCTCACCGGCCGAACGTCAGCCGATCGCTGGCGTCCATCCGAAGACGAAAGAGACGAGCGAGCGTCAACCTGACCCAGCAACGCCGTTCTCAGCGCGGGTGTTCAAAACCTTAGAGTCTCCCACCGGTCGGCTGTCAGTCTTCTGTGTCTGCTCCGGCAAGGTAGACAGCGACTCGGTCGTGTACAACGCGACGCGCGACGGGAAAGAGCGGCTGGGCCAGCTTTTCCGCCTGGACGGGAAAAAACAGCAGCCGGTGGCCGCGGCTCTGCCCGGCGAGATTATCGCCGTGACCAAGCTCAAGGAGACGCACACCGGAGACACTTTGTGTGATGAGAAAGCGCCGATTGTTTTCGCACCGCTGCCAGATTTCGCCCCGGTTATCTCCTTTGCCTTGGGGCTCAAGTCCCGCGGGGATGAGGAAAAGATCACCACCGCTTTGCATCGCCTCGGGGAAGAAGACCAGGCGCTCAAGGTCGGGCGAGATGCCCAGACGAACGAGATTCTCATCTCAGGGGCTGGACAGTTGCACATCGAAGTCGTCGTCGAGAAGCTCAAACGCAAGTACGGAGTCGAGGTTGAACTCAAGGCGCCGAAAGTGCCCTACCGGGAGACGATTACCGGCAAGGCTGACGCGCAAGGACGACTCAAGAAACAGACCGGCGGCCGCGGGCAGTTCGGCGACACCTGGATCAAGATCGAACCGCTTCCGCGCGGCAAGGGGTTTGAGTTTGTTGATGAGATCAAAGGCGGCGCCATTCCTAGACAGTATATCCCTTCAGTCGAGAAGGGGGTAGTTAACGCTCTGGCCAAGGGGTTCCTGGCCGGGTATCCCCTGGTAGATATGCGGGTCATTCTATACGACGGTTCGTACCATGAAGTCGATTCCTCCGATCTGGCTTTTCAGATCGCCGGATCTTTGGGGGTGCAAAACGCGATTGAAAAAGCCAGGCCTGTGTTGCTCGAACCGATCATGACCCTGGAGGTCACTGTCCCCGAAGAGTACATTGGCGACATCACCGGCGACCTCAACCGACGACGTGGCCGGCTGCTCAGTGTCGATGCCAAAGGGAGCAACCAAATCATCAAGGCAGCGGTTCCTATGTCCGAGGTGCTCTCCTACGCGCCGGACTTGCGCTCGATGACCAGCGGCCGCGGCACCTTCCAGATGGAATTCTCGCATTACGAGGAGGTTCCACACCACCTGTCAGAGAAGATCATCCAGGAAGCCAAGCAAGCGCAGGCTGAGCAGGGGCGATAAGGCAGAACTCGGAATGCAGGACGATGAATGATGAATGCAGCCTCGTAGGCTGGAATGAGTACAACGAACGAATTCCAGCGCTGGGTTTCGCTCGGCTCACCCCAGCCTACTTTACTTTTTGGAAGCCGTGGAGGTTTAAAACAATACCGTAATACGTCACGTTGGCATAAAAGGCGATATGTGCTCGTGCCCAGGCGCGTGCTTGTGCGCGATCCAGACTCATCGCGCACGAGACTGGACAGACAAATTCGATCTCTCGCTCTTGACGACCTGCTTTGGCGGCGTAGATCATATAGAGTGACGATTTCGCTCGTCTTCATCTAAAGTTTGCGACAAAACCCTCGGGGACACCACCGATGCTTGTTAACAGTTCGAGATCACCCGTTTACGGCGCGTAGGTAGGGCACTGCGGTACGTGTCGACCGGTTCGAGCTCAAGCAGACTATGCGGAATCCCGGGTCGACATACAACCAATCCGAAGTGATGTCGCTGAGCTTTGCACACCCCGCGAGCTTCATGGTCAGCGCAAGCTCTTCGTTCAAGAGGTTGAGCACTTGGGTCACGCCACCTTGCCCGTTGACGGCGAGGCCCCAGAGGACGGGTCGCCCCACGAGCACGGCATCGGCTCCAAGACCCAGGGCCTTAAAGGCGTCTGATCCACGCCGAATTCCTCCGTCGACCAGGAGAGAGACCTTGTACCCAGCCCGATCGATGGTCTGGCGTGCCGACTGGAGAACCTCGAGCGGTGAGAGTGCAGCATCAAGCTGCCGCCCGCCGTGATTGGACAACACAACTCCGTCGAACCCCAGTTCACAGGCCCGCAGCACGTCCTGTTCGTGCAAGATGCCCTTCAGCCAGATCGGTAACTTTGTCTGCTCACGGATCCAGGTCAAGCTCTCCCACGTGAGCTGCGCATCTTTCATCACTTCGAACTGGATCAGGGGCGCTCGCGTAGTCATGCCGCTGCCGTTCAGATGGGGGAGATGCACGTTGTCCGCGAGCGCGAACTGGTTGCGAATATCCGCTTCGCGCCGGCCCGAAACAGGTGCATCGACTGTGACCACCAGACCTTTGTAGCGGCTCGCTTCGGCGCGCTGAATCAGTTCCTCAATGAGCCCGCGCTCCTTGAGGAGATAGAGTTGAAAGAGGGGCAGTCCCGAGGAACCCTGAAGCAGGTCCCCTACGTCCTCCAGCGGCGTGGTCGACAACATCGACAGGATCATCCCCATATTGAGCTGGCTCGCTGACCTCGCCACCGCGGATTCGCCTTGTGAGTGAGCGAGCTTCTGCATGGCGGCTGGGGCGATCAGGATCGGTGAGGAGAGTGAGTGACCCAAGATGCTGCATTTGGTGGAGACCGCTGAGACGTCGACGAGCACCCGCGGACAGATATGGACCCAACTGAAGGCTTGCCGATTCCGCTCGAGTGCCTGCTCATCGTCCGCACCACCCGCAAAGTAATCAAATACCGGCTTCGCGAGTTTTCTCTGCGCTTCGCGTTCAAAATCGTGCAGATTGATCAGACTCACACCGCCAGCCTGATCGGCTCGCGTGTGTTTGGCGTGGACGGCCTTGTGCGCCGGCACGCTCTGTCCCTCCGCAACCACGACACCCGCTTCGATGATAGCAAAGGAACCGATCTCCGCACGGTCCTCAATCTTCGTCGTCTTGAACAGTAAACTGTGATGTGCGATCGAGTGGCCAAACACCAGCGATTGCTGGTGCAGGACTACCTCGTCACCGATGTCTTTTAGATCGAACTCGCATCCTAGTGACGAAGAGAGAATGCAGGTGTTCGACCCCACGTGTGCACCAAGCACGCGCCAGAAGAAGTTGAGAAACTGCGTCCCTTGGAGTTGCCTTAAGACGGCCGGTTCGGCGTCCATGATAACCGTTTCCAGCAGCAGCCACCGGGTGTAGTACCAGCCATACGCTGGATGTTCCCCTGCTTCTACTTTGCCCAGTGCGAGCCACTTGCAGAGAGGCACGAAGGCCGCCTTTACCAGTCGCGGGAGTAGCAGCAGTCCCGGCAGCGCGCTCCAGAGCGCCCAGACCGGCACGGCGGACGCCAGCACGTTGAGACCGAGCCCCATCACCAGAAAGCCGAGGACATTGCTGCTTGACAGGCAAGTCCACTGCAGCAGCACCAGGAGCAATTGGTTGCAGAAATACTGCCCGGGAGAGAGGGTCTGGTTGCGAAAGTTGGTCCGTCCAACGACCTTTGGCGGAGAGCCAACGGCGATCGTATGCGGCGGGCTCACATCCGTATGACTGGCGGCGCTCAAGTCGCCCAAGAGGGTGCCCTCGGAGAGCTCCGTCCCGGCCTGAAGAACGCAGGAGTTGGCCACGACTGCCGCCTGTCCCAGACGGATTGTGCCGACCAGCTGGCGCGGGACGTCGATGCCATAGACGGAGACGTTTCCCGCCAACATGCCGAAGTCCGCAACTTCGAGGAGTTCGGGTTCGGCCGTATAAGGTGCAGCCAGAAAGGGCCGGGCTCCGATGCGAGAGCCGAGCAGCTGGTAGCTCCACTTGGTCAGATGTGACATGATGTTCAGGTGGAGATACATCCTGAAGAAGGGCACATCGATGAGCTTACTGTAGAGCCAGTGAGACCAGGTCGGATGACTGCTGAGTTCTCCCGTCGCCTTTTGCGGAGAGACGGTTGACAGAAAGAGTCGCTTGCAGGTGACCACCAGGCCAAAGTAGGAAATCGGCATTACAAAGTAGATCGCGAGCGCCACGGCAACGAAGAAGAAGAGAGGAACAGAGGCTGCCGCAGAGTTCCCAAGCAGAACGTTCGCGCTCGAGGGGACGGTGGCCCCAACCCCTTCGACCATGTACTTGACGAAGAGCATTCCCAGGCCGATTGCCATTGACGTGAGGTATCCCACCAACAGGTATCCGATCGCTTTCGGGAGGGCGCTTCCGGTGGCGGAGACCGCAGAGACCCGGGGCGGTCCCGGCGGGTCAGGTTCGGAAGGGTAGACGGAAGAACTTCCAACTGCAGCGAGGGTCGATACCTGTGTGCCGTCGGGGATATGAGCGCCACCGAGAATAGAGCTGTTCGGGCCGATGAAGCAATTGCTGCCGACATGGATCGCCTCTTTGACGAGACGGCCGGCACGGACGTGGGCGGGTTGGAGGTTGACGTCCCGTCCGATGGTGGTGTGATCCCCGATGTCAATAAGCTCCAGATCGTGGAGCGTCACCGTGTCCAGCTGGACGCCCTTGCCGATCTTCGCTCCGCAGAGTCGATAGAAGGCATTCAAGAGTGCGGTTCCTCGCAGTACTCCAAGGGGGATTTCAAGAGAGCGAAACAGGTTGTGAAGGAAGAGCCAGCGAAAGTACGCTGGACTCCAGAGCTCGCACTCTTGGTTCTTGCTACGTCCGATCGCTAGCCTGATCAGGAGGGTCACTGCCATCGTGGTCAGTAGCACCAATGCGAGCCACAAAGGCCCGGTTAACAGGAGCTGGAATTTATTCAGCCGCTGAGCGCTGAGATCAAAAAGAACCAGGAGGGGGACGACGCTGAGCGCGAGCAAAGCTGGCCTGATACCGAGACCAATGACTTGCAGGAGGAGCGCGCTCGGTGCGGTAGCCGCTCTCTCCCTGCGAGACGGAGCCGATTGGCGCTGCGGCTCAGCAGCGGGGCGGGGCAATTCCATGGCGGCATCGAAGGTCGCTGTTGCCGCATGCGAGGCAAAGTAGGCTGCGAGCTCGTTGATCGTCGGGTGGTCGTACAGGAGGGTGGGTGACACACTCATCTGAAAGTGTAGTTCGAACTGCTCGATCAGCTCTACGGTGCCGAGCGAGTCAAGGCCGGCCTCGAACAGCGGTTGGTCGTGGTTGATGGGCTCGGTAGTCAGCGTCGCCATGTAAGTCGATACAATCTGCGCGACCGTTTCCACGATCGGCTGCGACGCCAAGGATGATGAGACTGGCGCCCTCAGGGCCTCTTCGTGCACTGGAGTTGCCTTGATTTGCTCCGCAAGCATCTGTTTTCGCACCTTGCCAGTCGGGGTCCGCGGAAGCTCGTCCACGAAATGAACGCGGTGTGGAACCTTGAAATTCGCTAAGAGCTGCCGACAGCGCTCCTTCACCTTGGCGACCGTGACCTGCTCACCGCTACGCACAATGGCGACTTCGACGACTTCGCCGAGCACTTCGTGCGGCATGGAAAAGGCCACACACTCCTTGACGTTCTGCATGCGGCAAATGACCTGCTCGACCTCCCACGCGAAGACATTCTCACCTCCCACATTGATCATATCCTTGCGCCGGCCGATGATGTGCACATAGCCGGCTTCGTCGAGGTAGCCTAAGTCGCCGCTGCGGTAATAGCCGTCGGGGGTGAACGCCTCCATGTCGCCGTGCGCGAAGTTCCCGTCTACGACGTAGCCGCTGAAAACCGTCGCTCCCTTGACCGCGATCTCTCCCACCTCTCCGGTTCCCACCGCCTCATCGTCCGGGTT
>CAZAYE010000021.1:0-14163 GCA_964489255.1 uncultured Enterobacteriaceae bacterium | reverse complement strand
TTGCGCTCGCCGTCCGCAGCACCCCTGGCTGCCATGGCGGCCTGCTCGGCCAAAATACGTTCGGCCAGATGCGGTGGCGTCCACTGCCCAGGATCTTGCTTTTCCCTTTCGCCTTTGTCCCTTTTCGCCCTTTCGCCCCTGTCTTTCTCTCCGGTCCACACCAACACTTTGCCGTCTTCATCGGCAGCCACTTGTGCTGCAGTAATGAGTTCAACCTTGAGGTCTTCGAGGTCGTCCTCGCTCAGGTCAAACTCGCGCTTGAGCACGCGATACGACACCCGCCCGCGGTGGCGGAGCAACTCGACGACTCGGTCCACAACTTCGATGAACGACATGCTGGTTCCGCCCTCTACTCCAACCCCGCCCGGCGCAGGACGGCCAGCAGGCGCTCTAAAGCCGCCGGATCTTTGAAGGGGAGACGTTGCCTCACCCCCTCCAGAGAGTAATGGGGATTGATCCGCAGGACCTCTGACACTTCAGCTCGTGCCTCTTCTTCCCGTCCTAACTCCCCATAGGCGACTGCCAGGTGCAGGTGGGCAGCGAGAAAATCGGGGTTGCGAATCAGGGCTCGCTTCAGGGATGTCACCGCCGCCTCATATTGCCCGGTCCAGTAATAGGCCAACCCTAAGAAGCTTAAGTACAGGGGCGGATAATGAGGATCGAGCCGCATCGCCTTCTCCTCCAGCCCAATGGCTTCGTCCGCTCTCCCTACAAAGATCAGCGCCCCCCCAAGCCTGGCATGCGCATCGGCATCGTTGGGATTGAGAGCAATGGCTTGCTCTATCTCGGTAAGGGCCTCTTCATACCGCTTCCTAAAGAGATGGACCCAACCCAAAAGCGTGTGGGCTTGGGGTAGGGAGTCATCCAGGGCGACAGCCCGTTGTGTCAGCTCAAGAGCCCGTTCCAGCGTCTGGGTATCCTGATTCCACTGCCAGAGCCATTCTAGCCAGTGAGTCATACCCAGCCCCGCATACGCCCCGCCAAACCCCGAATCCAGCTCAATGGCCTGCTCGAACATCTGTCGTGCCTGGGCATTGGCCTCTTTCGTGGCACGATGAAAGTACTCCCACCCGCGCAAGCAGTAGTCATAGGCTTCAAGGTTGTCCGTGGTCCTGCGTACCAGACGCTCTTGCTCCCCCTGCGTCAGCTTGACCTGCAAAGCCGCCACTATTTGTCGCGTGACTTCATCTTGCAGGGTAAAGATATCGATCAGCTCGCGGTCGTACCGCTCGGCCCATAGGTGCCCTCCTGTCGTTGCATCCACTAACTGCGCCGTAATCCGCAGCCGGTTGCCTGCCTTGCGCACGCTGCCTTCGACTACATATCGCACCCCAAGCCCCCGGCTCACCTCTTGGACCTTTACCGCTTTGCCTTTGTAGGTAAACACCGAGTTGCGGGCGATGACAAACAAACCAGAGAGCTGAGAGAGGTCAGTGATGAGGTCCTCGGTAATGCCGTCACTAAAATATTCCTGCTCGGGGTCAGCACTCATGTTGACAAATGGCAACACGGCTATCGAGGGCTTATCAGGTAAGGGCAGTGCCGCGGCCGGTTCTCCACCCGTCACCGGAGCAGTCGTCTCAGCCGCTAGCTGCACCTTATACACCCGCACCGGTTTGGTAATGTTCTTGACCCTCTGCTCCCCCAGATAGGCGTAACGCAAGGCGAGCTTGTTCTCGATGTACTCATGGACCGGGCCGGAGATACAGATGCCCCCCGCCTCAGCCAGCCCTTCCAACCGGGCCGCGATATTGACCCCCTCGCCATACAGCCGCTCGCCCTCGACCACCACATCGCCCACATTGATGCCCATGCGATAGTGCATCTGCCGCGGCGGCGGCAGCGCGGCGTTGCGGGCCTGCAGCTCCTGTTGAATTGCCACCGCCGCCTGCACCGCCTCTACCGCACTGGCAAACTCCGCCAAGAGATTATCGCCTGGTGAATCGACGACGCGGCCGCGATGCTGCTGGATAAGGGAGGTCATCAGTTCGCGGTGGGCCGTGAGCGTGCGAATGGTCGCTTCCTCATCCTCGCCCATGAGGCGACTGTAGCCTTGGACATCGGCACTGAGAATGGCGGCAAGTTTGCGCTCCATACTGGCTACTCGTTGGGTTCATGAGCTAATCTTGCAATGACTCAATGAGTCAGTGGCTCAATGCTTCTAGCAGTTCCCTCGCCTCCTGCAAGTCTTTGGTGTCAAAACCTTCGCTGAACCAGTGGTAAATCTCTGATAACAACTGGTAAGCTTCGGTTTTCTTCTCCTGTTGCTGCCACAACCGCGCGAGGCTGGTGTCGGTTTCCGCCTCCGCGTGGGTGCTAGGTGTTGGGTGCTGGGGGCTGGTGATTTGTGACGCCGGACGCCGGACTGTAAGACTAATTGGCCTTTCAACCGATGCACCTCGGCCTCGTGTTGACGTTCCCCAGTTTTGTGGACGATCTCCAGCGCTTCGGCCAACAGCGCAGCCCCTTGCTCAGGTTGTCCCGCTTTGCCGTACATTTCAGCTAGCAGGGAAAGAAAATACGGCTTCCCCACCTCGGCTCCCGTGGCTTGCCAGGCAGCTATACCCTGACGCATTTGCGCAATCCCTTCCTCCGTTTGCCCCTGTTTTGCTAGCGCCCAGCCGCGCATGCAGGTCCCCCACGCCCAGTACAGCGCTTCGATCGCCTGCGCGGTTTGCTCGTGCAAGGCTTTGCGTCGCTCCTGGAGCACCGTGCCATAGGCTACTTCCTGCGTCAGCGCGTGCTTAAAGATGTATTCGACCTCTGGAAAGGCGGGCTGTTCGTAGAGAAGCTCCTTGCGCTGCAGCGACGCTAGTAATTGATACAGTTCCTCTTCTGGCTGGGTGACCACCTGCCGGACCAAGCTCAACGGAAACTCGCGGCCAATCACTGCTAACTGGTGCAGGAGCGCTTTTTCGTCTGCTGCCAAGCGGTCAATGCGGGCAGCCAGGACCCCTTGCACCGTGGGCGAGATGTGCAGCTCAGTTGGCGCTTTCCCTAGGTGGTAGTTGCCTCTTTCGCCGAGCAGTACTCTTTCTTCAGTTAAAGTCTGCACTACCTCTTCCATGAAAAACGGCGTGCCTTCGGTCTTCTCTAAAATGAGCTGTTTTAACGTTTTGAGATTCGTGGCGTTCCCAAGCAGGAAGGTGAGCAATTCTTCAGTTCTTCTTTGAGACCGTCGAGCTGCTCGTCGGTCAGGGCAAACTCTAGCGTGAGGGCGCGATACGAGATGCGTCCTCGGTTCCGCAGCAGTTCGATCACCCGATCCACAACCGCTATGAACGACATACGGCTTCCCCTGTGGTGGAGGATTATAGGCAAGAGGAGCGCGAAGGACTAGGGAAGGGGAGCAACAATGCGCCTGCCCACACTCCTAAATCGAACCACATGACATTGGCACAGTCGTCGCCCGGAGCTCAAGCGCCGGGCGAGAGCTCAGGAGCGAGTTTTGCAACAGTGTCATTTATCGCCGGGTGGAGGACTGCCTGATGATCGGTAAACGTCAAATCAACCGCAAGTGGATCTCCTCGGCGGTCATCGCCAGTTTGGTAACGATGCAAAGACTGCATATGAGCTTGAGACGTGACTGTACAGAGTACAACCCGCTCCCACTTCCGGACCTTTGCCTTCCGGGTATATCGTATGTTTACCTATCGTTACAACGTGACGATGCACAAGGTGCTTCAGCATGCACCGTGGAAAGGTGAAATGTCTATGAAGGTCCTGGTAACTGGGGCGAGCGGCCTGATTGGTTCAGCCTTAGTATCCTTTCTTACGACAGGCGGACATCAGGTAACGCGCCTTGTACGATCACAACCTCAGCCTGGCGCTGCCGAAGCCCAATGGGATCCAGAATCGGGCATAGCGGATACTGCCAGCCTCGAAGGGGGAGATGCGGTTGTCCATCTTGCTGGCGAGAATATTGCCAGTGGACGTTGGACCGCTGAACGGAAAGCGCGAATTCGCGAGAGCCGAGTCAAGGGAACCAGCACGCTCTGCGAGGCGCTCGCCCGACTGTCGCAGCCGCCGAAAGTACTGGCCAGTGCGTCAGCGATCGGTTATTACGGGAACTGTGGTGCAGACCCTTTGTGGGAAAACAGTGCGCCGGGAGAAGGGTTTCTGGCCGACGTCTGTCGTGCTTGGGAAGAAGCGACTCGGCCGGCGAGAGAGAAGGGGGTACGAGTAGTGCTCTTGCGGATCGGTGTCGTCCTCAGCCCTGCAGGGGGAGCACTGGCGAAAATGCTCTTGCCGTTCAAGCTGGGGATTGGCGGAGTCATCGGCAGCGGCAAACAATACATGAGTTGGATTGCGTTGGACGACGTGATCGGCGCTATTCACCATGTCCTCACCACTCATACGCTCCACGGGCCGGTCAACCTGGTTGCCCCATACCCTGTGACGAATAGTGAATTCACCAAAACTTTGGGACGAGTGTTGCAACGGCCAACTCTCTTACCAATGCCTGCTGCTGCCGCACGTCTCGCGTTTGGCGAAATGGCAGATGAGTTGCTCCTGGCTAGCACCCGCGTCGAGCCGAAACAATTGCTGGCGACGGGATACACGTTTCACTACCCGGAGCTTGAAGACGCATTGCGACATGTGTTGGGGAGGTCAGGAAATCGACCATGAACAGACAGAGCATCACCCCTTTCTTCTTCTTTCTGGAGAACCTGGCGGCGGGGGTGTGGGTAGGCGCTCTGCTGACCTTTGGGATGGCGGTTGCGGCGCCTGTTTTTCGTAGTCTCCCCAGCGTGACTCAGGCGGGGGGTATTACCGCGCATATCTTGCAGCGTATCAATGTGATTGAAGCCAGTGCGGCAGCCTGCATGGTAGTGGCCGCGGTGGTGTTTCTCGCGCAAAAAAATCAACGGACACCGATCCGGGTTGGCAAAACTATCCTGACGCTGCTGATGGCGGTGACTTTATTCTATTACGGGATAACCATTATGGAGCATCTGGAGCATCTCCGCACGGTTGAGATTCGCGATTTCGATCAGTTTACTGAGGTTACCCGCACCGCTCGTGATGAGTTCGATAGGCTGCACAAGCTTTATACCCGACTTGCCCAAGCGAATCTCTTTATGGGAGTCGGGTTTTTACTACTTTCAGCCTTTGAGAAAAAGTGACGTCTGGGAACGATCATGACGCAGAGGAACGGTGAACCGGCATTATTGCTCTGGTACCCAGCCGGTGACCATTGTCAGGGAAATGTCCACAGGAAATATCAAAGTTGTTCCCTCAACTTCGGCCTCTCGCAAGGCGGTCTCGATCTGCTCTCTCCCCCTGGTATACGCTTCGTCTGTCAGTAAGGCGAGTTGCGAAGTGCCATGCTTTTGTAAAATCGGATCCTGCAGTACCGCCCGTCCAACAAGTGTATGTTCAATGCGCTCCGCCACCCGCCAGTCTGCCTGAGCAAAGCCCGCGGTGATCATCCAGTCCAGCACAGTGCCACCCGAAGAAAAGCGGCGCAGGTCAGTCTCATAGGTGCCGGGGAAATACTCATAGATGTACCACCGATCGTATCCACGATGGGGGTCTATGCCGATGATCGTGAGTGCTCCCCCGGGCCGCAGCAGTCGTCGAGCTTCAACAATAAAGCTACGGGGATCGCTGAAGTGATGGAAAGCGTTGACGCAAAAGAGCAGATCAAAGGTGGCGTCTGCAAATGGCAGGGCATTGGCGTGGCCACATGCCAGGAAGACCGGCTCTGGTCGTTGCCGCGCCTGTTGCAGCATGCCGAGGGATAAATCTACTCCGTATATCTGTCGAACAAGAGGCTGCAGCTCGGCAAGCCATCGGCCTGTCCCACAACCCACCTCGAGAACCCGCTTGGCACTGCTTTGCTGGACGAGCGCCCGCAGAGCAGCCGCGATGCCTTCGAACTTGTTCACGGTATAGCGTTGGTCATAGGTAGCGGCGAGTTGATCGTAATTGACCTGAGCATCTGCCATTGGTGTCAAGCCTCAAACCCAGCTGCCGAGCCATTGCCCACTCGGCAGCGTTCGGAGCGGAACTGTTAGAGAGCACTGTTCGACGGAGACGGTGTGGTTGTCCCTTGGCGTCGCTCGTCATTTCTCCGCCGCTTTCGCCCGATTGCTCAGTATCCGTTCCTACCATCACACACGTGACCGTCAATGGCATTCCCCTTTCCGCTTCGTCGCTCGTTTGCTGTGATGAAAAATGCGGTTTGGAGTCAGCCCTGGCTTGCGACTATTATGGTGTTCGCCGTAAGGTGGCGCGGAGGAGAAGCAGAAGAGAACCTCAATGTCCGTTCGCGCAGGGCAGTGATGAAGAGATATACGCTAATGAACGAAAAGGGTGAATTTTACCAAAGCGTGGTACCTGGTACCTTTGGTGGACACCGCAAGCGGAAAGTCTACGGCCGGCTGGATTGTCCTAGCGCCTTACGCTGGATCGCTAAGGGACACTACAGACAGCACCGAGTTTTCTTTGCTAACGAGGCAATCGCCAAGGCGGTCGGATATCGGCCCTGTGGAGTCTGTATGAGAGAAGCCTATCGCATCTGGAAGGGCACGGCATGAAAGGACAGCCTCTGACCACGAGAGCTCGTCGACGGAAGGAACGAAAAAATCACATCCTCCGCCGTCGTACACCACCCGGAGCGCTACCTGGTACCCTGATTGTTGATCCAGAAGCCCCGCATCCGGTCATCCGCATTTTTGCCTACGATCCAGACGAGTTGGTGGAACAAGAAATTCGCGAGCCACAACGGGTGCGCGATTTTCTCGATCGGTGGCCGGTGATCTGGGTCAACGTTGAGGGATTAGGGGATGCGGAGACCATACGCGCGCTTGGTGAAGTCTTTGGTTTGCATGGGCTGGCTTTGGAGGATGTGATCAATGTCCACCAGCGACCCAAGATTGAGCAGTACGGTGACTACTACTATATTGTCGTACGCATGAGTAAGTTAGGTGAGTATCTCGAAACGGAGCAGCTGAGCCTGTTTTTTGGGAAGAACTTTGTCTTGACCTTTCAGGAAGGGCTGCCAGGGGATTGTCTCGATCCCATCCGAGAACGCATTCGGCACAAGCATGGACGTATCCGTGAGACCGGTCTTGATTACTTAGCCTACGCGCTGCTGGATGCGGTCGTGGACTGTTACTTCCCCATTCTCGAGGAATACGGAGAACGCCTGGAAGCCTGCGAAGATGCAATTCTCTCCCGATCCTATGATGACACTGTCGCCCATATTCATGAGATCAAGCGTAACCTGTTGACCCTCCGCCGCGCCATCTGGCCTCAGCGAGAGATCTTTAGCGCGCTCCTGCGTGAGGAGACCCCGCTGGTCACGGCCGAAACTCGCCTCCATTTACGCGACTGCTATGACCACACCACGCAGATCATTGATCTCGTCGAAACCTACCGTGAATTGGGCTCCGACCTCACCGATGTCTATCTCTCCAGCGTCAGCAATCGCACCAACGAGATCGTGCGAGTGTTAACGGTGATCACCACCATTTTCATCCCCCTGACCTTCATTGCCGGAATCTATGGGATGAACTTCAACACGGCCGTCTCACCTGTGAATATGCCCGAACTGAACTGGTATTGGGGCTATCCACTCTCTCTCGGGCTCATGGCGGCTGTAGCGGTAGGTCAGCTGATATTTTTCTGGAAAAGGGGATGGTTGGGAGCACCAAAAGTTATGTACGGAGGTGACAAGGAGAGGAAGAGAGGTTTCGAGCCGCGGCCGTGAGGGAGCAGAAGAATACCCCTTCCAATGTCCAACAAGCTGCCCACCTCTCCTATTTGTCATTCTGAGCCCTTAGGCTTCGCTCAGGATAAACTCCGCGAAGAATCTCAGAGTTTCCGGCCAGAACGAGACCCTTCACTACGTTCAGGGTGACAGGAAGACGGTTTCGTTAGGGGCATTTAGTGATGCGTGCGCCGCGAAGTCCTTGCTTGCTCCCTTTCCCTGTGCCTCCTTATTGTCCGCCTGTCGCCCTGTCGTCTGTGGCAGTCGCCTGAGCAGCTTTCTTGACGAGTTCAACATCGATGAGGATATTCACTTCTTCGCCGATCACCATTCCTCCAGCCCCGAGGAGCGCGTTATAAACAATGCCGAAATCCTTGCGGTTGATTGTGGTCGTGGCCTCCCCTCCCACCCGCAGGTTGCCGGCTGGGTCTTTAATCGGCACCGGCGAACCTTCGACAGCGAGCGTGACTTCTTTCGTCACTCCATGCAGGGTGCGATCCCCAGTCACAGTGAACTTGGTATCTCCCACTTTTTCGACTTTCTTAGACTCGAAGGTAATCGTTGGATGTTTGGCAGCGTCTAAAAAATCTGGACCCTTCAGATGATCGTCACGTTTGCTCACGCGGGTGTTAATGGAAGCGGCGTCGATGGTTGCTGCAATCGAAGCATTGGTGGGGTCTTGCTCGTCCAGAGTGACAGCTCCGCTGACCTGCCTGAACTCGCCGCGCACGGTCGAGATCATCATATGGCGGATGGCGAACTGGACGTTGGTGTGCGCAGGGTCGATCTCCCACGTTGTCGGGTGTCCGAAAGCAGGTATGCCGAAGACCCCGATGGTGAAAATTGACAACACAAGACGCTGCATCGCTTCCTCCTTGGCGTCACCAGCAAGAGTGCAGGAACTCTGTCACACTCTGTCGATGTGGTCAAGCAGAGAAGTGCAAACTAGAACGATGATCCTGGTTGTCTGAGAAACTCGATCTCTTCGGGGGTCGGTAGGCGTCCAAGGATGGCATTACGGTGGGGAAAGCGGCCGAATCGTTCGATGATCTCTTTATGCCTGATCGCGTAGGGGACAGCGTCGAGATAATCGCGTTCTCGTGCGAGTTGCTGAAACAGCGCAACTGACTGTCGCTGATGTGTAAGATTTTCGCTGTGCATGAAGGGGAGGTAAACGAACATGCGCTCCACCGGTAGCAGGCGTCGATCGTTCGCTGTTTGAATGAGATGAGCAGCAACATCGCGGGCAAGAGGGTCGGTGGCAAACGCGCGTGGGTTGCCACGGAACAGGTTGCGCGGAAATTGGTCAAGAAGGATAACGAGGGCTAAGCCTCCTTGAGGAGTGTGCAACCACTCTGTCAGTTGCTGCGCGGCGGCCTGCTGGTAGTCCCTGGCAAAGCGAGCAGCAATTTCTTGGTCGAACTGAGGGTTGGCTGCGAACCAGAGTGACTGCCGCTCGTCGAAGTAAGTTTTGTCGTCTCGTACTTCGCCAAACCAGAATGAGCAGATTTCTTCCGCGCGTGCCATCGTCTGTGTTCCTCACAAAAATATGATATCACCGTTGATCTTTAGCACTCTGCCAGAGACTCCAGAAGAGTATTCCCACACCGGGAGAGAAGTCTTCACCTGGGGCTCTCTCCGCCAAGGGACTACGACGTCTTATTCGAGGCGTTGATTGATTGCGCGCTCCAACTGAGCGACTGCGGTCTTATAAGTGGCGAGCGCCTGGACATTGTTCGCTTGGGCCGAGGTCAGCGAGACCTGAGCGTCGGTCAACTCAATAATGTTGCCCACCCCAGCGGCGTAACGCCCTTCGGCGATGTCAAGATTCTCCCGTGCCTGGACCAACGTCTGTTCGCTCACTCGGATACTCTCTTCGGCCTGTCGCAGGGTCAGAAAGCTTTGGCGCACCTCGAGGGCGATCTGTTGACGGAGGTCCTCTTCCTGGGCTTGTAGGCCCCGCAGGTTTGCTTGCACCTCCCCAACCTGGCTAACAGTGAGGATGTCCTCAAACAGCGGAAATGTAAGCGTGACTCCCCAGAGCCAGCCTTGCTGTAAGGGATACTCGCGTCCTGTCCAGTTATACTGCGCATTCCCGGAGACCGACGGCAGATATTGTTTCTGCAACGCGGACACCTGCTTCGTCGTCGCCCGTTGTTGGGCTTGGATGCTGTGCAGTTCCGGCCGATTGGCATACGCTTGAGCCAACAGCGCCTCGTCATTAAACGTGAGGTCCCCGCGTGCCAAGGTATCTACCAGCGTGAATGGAAAGGCCCCAGTGATGCCCATGGCGGTCCGTAGGGTCTCGCGCGCCAGTGCCACATTATTGCGAGCGGTCACCTGATTGAGCTGAGCATTGGATAACTGTACCTGGGCTTGGGTCATGTCGAAGCGAGGCGCTAGGCCGACCTCAAAGCGCGCTTGCGCCTCTTCGAGGTGCCGCTGGTCTTGCTGCACCGTCTCGTCGGCCACCTTCAGGAGCCGCTGACTGGCGAGGACACTGTAGTATGCTTGTTTCGTGTTGAAGATCACCGTCTGCCGGATGGTTTCAAGGTCAGCCGTGCTTGCCTCCACAGAGGCCAGCGCCGAACGGATGGAGTCAAGCGTGCGGCCGAAATCGAAGAGGAGTTGATTGAGACTAAAGTTGGTAGAGTTGAAGTTAAACAGCTGGGAGGTTGCACGTTGCTGCTGTCCACCCCCGACCTGCACGCCGCCGACCGCAGAACTGAGGGCTCGTTGCTGGCGAGTGTAGGTATAGGTGTAGCCGCCCCGGGGCAGATAGCCAGCCAGCTGTTGTCGCACGCGTTGTTGGGCGGCCTCTATCGTAGCCTGCCCGACGCGCAAGGTCGGGTGCTGGGCGAGGGCAGTATCGATTGCTTCCCGCAGGGTCAAGGTCGTATCCTGAGGGAGTGTACTCTGAGCCTCACTCCTGAGCGGCAGGGCAAACAACAGATAAACGAGGAACACTACATATCGCATACGGATCCTCCCGCGGAGAGTGATGTCGTTCTTCTTGATTCTGTCGCATGTTCGATTTCCTCGTTCACGTTGTATTCGAGAATGGCCTAGCGCTACTCATCGGTATATCCCTCGACACGTTGACGGGTACCAGTCAACGGCCTCCAACGTTGCTCCGGCGAGTAGTGAACGGACTCCACGCTCTGCAGCAAGCAGCAGGACTCCAATCCTACGGTCTGCTGGTGCTGGGAGTAGCGCCTGCTCCATCCTCCACTGCTGTTACCTGAAAGCGTCTGTCCTTCGTATTGAGCCAACCCTGAATCGTGACCACACGGCCGAGTATCTCGGGCTTCTGCAACCGTTCCATGAGGTCTGCAGGTCCGGTGAAACGTACCTGTCGGAACAGCACCTCGTCTTTGATCGCTCGCGCTCGCTCTGGCATCGTGAGATCCTCGACTTTGCCGATCCGTAGGCGCAGGGGTTTGCCTTGCACGGTGATATCGACCAAGACCACATCCTCGCGTTTTTGTTCCTCAGCGGCAAGCAAGGCCCCAGTGATACGCAACTCCATACGATGTTCTGGACCATATGATTGTGCGCGCGCAATGCCTGCCCACAGTAGCGAGAAGCCGAGCAGTATGAAGATTTCCCGTCTCATGTGTCTTCCTCCTCCTTACCCTGAAAGAGTCTTTCTCTCTATAGCCTGAGGAAGGGCACTTTGACAGAGCGGCTCCAGGTTCAAAGAAAAGTCGCTCTTCCCACTACCACAACGTCCATCGGCCCTGTCTGCTGCATAATTTCCAGCTTCCTACCTGTCTCACATCTGAGGAGGGCAGGAGGTTACAGGTTGGTCTGGGAGGTGGTGTTTTCTACCGTGAAGCGCTGCAGGTCAGTTGAACGACCAACCAGCACTAAGTGATCTTGCGGGTTAAGTGTACGGTTTGGATCTGGGAGTTCGTCTGGGCTGTTGAAGCCCCCACGGCGGATTGCCACGGCCGTCAGATTGAAACGCGTCCGTAACTGGGTCTCTCGCAAGGTTTTGCCCACAAAGAAGGCAGGGACCTGCACGATCTCAACGATGTATTCATGTGGCAGTCGCACTTGTTGGTGCACCGTACTGAGGATGCCCTCGGAGCGCAGGCTGAGCCCGAGGTACTCGTTTCGTAAGATTTCCCGATTGTACAGATCCAGCACATCGCGGTGTGAGATGATGCCGCGCAACTCTAGGGAGGAAGAGACCACAGGCAGATATTCTTGTTCTGTGTGGGTAAATTTCTCCAGGCAGCGAGCCAGGGTTTCGTCGGGACTGATGGTGACTGCTGGACGCTGAGCCAAGTCCTTAGCAATGACCAAGGGCCCTAAGGAGTCTTCCTGAAGGAGGGCTTTTACGTCGCGAATGGAGATCTCCCCGAGCAAGTGACGCTGCTCATTCACGATGAAGCAGACCGGCATGTCGCTATCCAGGAAATGCTGGACGACTGCCGCGAACGGTGCGGTCTCCGGCAACGTTGGAGCTTCCTGACGCATCACATGTCCAACGGTGAAAGCCTGCATCAGGTTGGCTTCGCGCCGGCGCACGTCGATCCCACGGCGCAGGAGCTGGAGAGTGTAGATCGACTCCTCACGCAACAATTTGGCAACCAGGGTGCTGACCGAACAACTGACCATCAAGGGCAAGATAATGTGGTAGTCATTGGTGATCTCAAAGAGCAGCAGAAAGGCCGTGATCGGAGAGTGGACCGCGCCAGCGAGAAAGGCGCCCATTCCCACCAGCGCGTAGGCGCCACTGGGACCAGTGAAAGTGGGAAACAGGACTCCTGCACTCAGCCCAAAGAGCCCGCCGGTGATAGCTCCAAGATACAGGATGGGGAGGAACAATCCGCCGGATCCGCCCGAGGCCAGCGTGAGACTCGTCGCTCCCATTTTGACCGGGAGCAGCAGCAGCAGCCACGGCCCAGAGATGCCACCCCGCAAAATGAGGTCCATCGTGGCATAGCCTATGCCGTAAACATTAGGGACGAAAAGGACAACGCTGCCGAGAATAAGACCACCCAAAGCGGGTTTGAGAAGCTTAGCAACTGGCAACTGAGCGAACCAATGCTCCATCGTGTCCAACACGGACATGAACACTAAACTGCCCAGTCCACAGGCGGTACCTAATAAGAGGTAGAGGGGCAGTTCCCATGCACTGAGCAGGGTATACCCAGGGACGACGAACGCTGGATGGTCACCAAAGTACGCACGACTGACGACTGTGGCCACGACTGAGGAGAGCATAACCGGACCGAAGGCTGGCATGGCAAAGTTGCCCATGACGACTTCGAGAGCGAAGAATGCGCCAGCGATCGGAGCGTTAAATACGGCCGCAATACCGCCGGCAACTCCGCAGCCCGCTAACGTCGGCAAACGGCTGGCCGGCACTCGGAGCACCTGTCCCAGGGCTGATCCAAGTGCCGCGCCGATCTGGACGATCGGACCCTCACGTCCTACCGAACCCCCGGTGCCAATGGTTATGGCCGAAGCCAGAGATTTAATAACCGCGACCGCTGGGTGAATTTTCCCACCCCGAAAGGAGATCGACTCTATGACCTCAGGCACCCCATGGCCGCGGGCTTCACGGAAGACCAGGAAAACCAAGGGGGCGACCAGAAGTCCCCCGACGGCAGGGACCAGGAGAATGCGGTACCAAGAAAGAGTGGGCAGCACATAGAGGGGCAGGTCGGTAGAACCGATCGCCAGCCACTGGGCCAGCTTGATGAGTTCAGCAAAGACGATGGCTCCACCGCCAGTGACGGCGCCGACGGTGCAGGCCAGGAGCACGAGAGAGAAAGGCTGAACTTGATCGAGTTGCTCGCGGAAACGTTGGCGCGTGGATTTCCCAGGGGAAGACGTAGCAAGCTTCTTTCTTTAGAGAGAATCACCGGCAAGTAGAGACGCCCCAACGGGGCGTCTCTACCACTGACGACTGACTATTTCTACTCTGGCAATCCGAACATGCGTGACAAGGCGCGAATCTCGTCCTTCCGCCACGGTAGCGGGGCAGGATCTTGAATCATCTTTGCCTGCTTAAGCTTTTCCACCACCGCGGGGTCGCGCTTCAGGGGTACCCCGTATTCGCCTTCAAAGTAGAGGCTCTCGAATGGTGGGCGGGGACGCTGTCCGCCTGCCTCCCACGACTCAGCTGGATACCCTACTAACATGGCATAGAGCGGGAGAAAATGGTCCGGCACCTTGAACGCCTTCTTGGCATTCTCGGCATTGAAAGCAGTGAGCAATGCTCCCAGACCTTCGTCAAAGGCAGCGAGCAGCGCCTGACACATGGCCACGCCGCAGTCCATAGCGACGGCAACAGGAAGAACCTGGGGGTTTTTACTCAGGGGCTCTAAAATCTGCTTCCACACCACCTCTTCAATAAACTTGTAACTCCAACCGTAGGTTGGATTGAGGGCCCCCACATCGTAGAGTTCTTTCAGAGTTTTCCCGTGGCT
>CAZAYE010000020.1:0-14872 GCA_964489255.1 uncultured Enterobacteriaceae bacterium | reverse complement strand
GGTTCATCGTGAGTCTCCATCAAATGTAGGTGCCAGCATTTATGCTGGCGTCATTTCCAAATGGGTTTCCATCGAAGCTGGAAAAGGCTCCCGCCATACCCGATCCGTTCTCGCTTCGAGGGATCGTCGGGCCAAAGCCAATGTCCTTGCTGGTACCGGGATACAGCGCGGCATTGTAAATGTTTTCGTCTTTATCGATAAATTGGAGCGGCTGTCCCAGGTGATACGTCACCTGTCCGATCGTGTCTGTCCCACTCACTCTCATCCGGATCCCATTCCCAGGTCGGAGTATGAGCTCTCTCCTCCGATCCGCCCGTTCAGCAAAGGCCAGCACTTGTTGGGGAGGGGCGCCAGGAACCACCAACATACATCCTTCCCCGCCGATGGTAACCGAGTGGAAGCGGGGCAGGGAGACAGCATTTCCTCCAAGGACTTTGATCACTTCGGGACGATTGCGCTCTCGCACCCGGTAGCACTGGACAGCAGCGACCGCGAGCCCTACCAGCAGCATAGAGACGGCCCAGTACATGCTGAACGCTGAGAGGTACGAGACTTCCTTGAGCGTGACGATGGGCGGTCTCTGGGGATAGATGGTCCGGGTCGTGCCCCGCTGGTCGAGGAGGATCTGAACCGTCCCTTCTACCGATTTCACGCTGGCCGCTGGCTGGAAGAGAGAGAACGTGAAGAGGCGTGGAGTCTGGTTGATGAGGGCATGATCTACCTTCCCAAGACTCAGCGTTTCATTTCCGTGGCGAAGCTCAACGGTGAAGGATCTGAACCTGGCCACGCAGTTATGCCACATCGCGATCGAAACTGAACCCTCGACCACATGAGCAAAGGGATTCCATCGTGGCCGAAGAATAATCTGCTCATCAGTCTCTGCGAAAAGCTCCGGGTCGATCAGACACGGGTCGATTGCAGGGCCAAGTTGCGGGGGCGTTGGCGTCCCCTTGCCACGGGCTACGACCGGTCTCTGGAAGAGTGCAGTCAGGTCCAGCCCACTGCCGCCTTGAATCGCCACTTTCCAGCCGTTCATCCCCATCACATTGTAGATGCCCCGCCTGCCGAAGCTCTCAAAGGGGATTTCCTTGAAAGGCACCTTATCTGCATATCCATCGCTCTTCCCGTCTGACACGACAAGCACCACAGGCTGGAGGCGCACCTGTCGCAAAAACTGGTTCAAAAAGTCTGCAAGCGGCCTGAAGTAGGTCTTTGTGCTCTTAGGATTCTGGATTTCCAAGTCATCGAGCAGCATGTTGAGGATGGTGGTCGAGCCACTGGGGGGAACAGTGAAGGTTCGCAGCTCTTTGACCGTACCAATATGATCACTCCCAAAGATGATGAGCGAGATCTCTTCATGTGGAAGAGCATACATCTCGGCGTAACAGGCCAACAGCGACTTCATCTGCCTCATGTGCTGCACGACACTCCCCGACACGTCAAGAACCAAGATGTGATGGTAGCGCGGCAGCCCCTGCACGATCCTGTCACACGACATAGAGGAGATCTCGGCAGCGAAAGAGAGGCGAGGGGTCAGCGAGGAGGCAAAGAGTAAGAGCCCAATAATGAGCCACAGGGAAGAAGTCGGTGCAGCAGGCAAGTCCCTCTGAGATCGCTGCCGTGACGCCACTACCAGCGTGCCGGCCAAGACTGCGACTCCCAAGAGCGCAGCGACCATGCCAGCATGAGCGAAGAGGACGAGGTAGAGAACCAGTGCGCCAAGACTGACCAGAATTCCTGCCGCTAAGGTAGCCCGGCCAGTATCCCAGCCGAGAACATGGAAGCCATGGCGGTAGAGCACCATAGAGGCGAGGAGGAGAGTCAGGACACCGAGCGCGAGGACGACGTATCGCCAGGGATCGAGAGTGGGTAACGGAATATTGATCCACTCATCAAGGCTCCGAGGAGCGGTGAAGATCCCCCCGGTTGCCTTAGTCACGCACTTGAACTCATTGATCATGCCAGGCTCAGTGATCCACGCCACGACGTCGATGACAATCCCGTGATCCCTGTGCAATTCGCGGGCGATCTCACACGTTGACCCCTTGGGAGGACAGGTATTGAGCCCGTCGCTCAAGAGGATGATCCGCTTGCTGCCCCGAACACTCGGAACAAAGAGATCTGGCGCAGCCTTGAGGGTAGCGTTGAGGTTGGTCCACCCCAGGGGTCTCGCCGAACTAATGGCGTTGGTAACCCGCGTCCGATCAGGGCCAACCGGCAAGCTGATCGGAGGTGGCGATCCGCACAGCCCCCCTACCGAGAGAGCTCCAACAAGAGTCTCCGGCCCGAGATGCTCAAGCCATTGGGGGTAAGCTTGCTGGAGCACCTCCCAGCGACTTGCAGATGGGTGATCTGGGTCGAATGCTGTCTCCATCATGGATAAACTATCGTCTATGAGGAAGAGGACTTGCTCTGCTTCGGGTGGTAGAGCTTTGCCATCCTGGGCCAGAGCGACTCCCTCCCAGGCTAGCAGAAGTCCCACGGTTGTCAGGATAGTGAGGCAGTTTCTCATGCTCTTCTCCTTTTTACATTTCGATGTCTCACAAGCCTTGGGGTCACTGATCCCTGGACTCAGGGATGCCCCCCGCGTCTGGGAACTTGTATGGGTCAATCTTCAGACGGAAGAGCGCTTCCTGCAGATGGTCTCGCTCGGCCGCACTCGCTCGTTGCCACGCTGCGACCAGCAGGGCCTTGTAGTTCCCCGGATTGTGATCGAGTTGTTGCTTCAGTTCTGCCTCCAGGGCCTTACGGATCTGGACCTGCTTCGCCAGCCAGCTGATCATCGCCTCGAAGTCTGGGAAGAATTCCTCCTGGGTGGTCGTGAACTCGTAGCCAGTGTCCTTCTCATAGCGCAAGGTGAAACCCCCTGACGGTCTCGAGGCCAGCCCATGAGGAAGGACAGCTTTGGCCGTGTAAAGAACCGCCTCGGTGTAGAGACGCAGATTGATCCGCGAAGGCTCCATGTCTGGGAGCTGGTGCGCTCCGACCATGGTGTATGGTGTGACGGCTGCTGGATTCGTCAAGTAGTGATCATGGCGCTCCTTGTATCTGGCCAGGGAACGAATCGCCGCGTAGGGGAGACCATCTCGTAAGAAGTAGAGCCTGATCTCGTCCTCACCTGAATCGACCACCTGGTTGAGGTTTGTGACAATCCCCTCCCGCCGCATCAGATCTGCCAGAGTTCCATTCGATCCTCCAGGCACTTCGAGGATCACCAAGGTGTCACGACGGTTCCTCAGGCCCTGCTGATCCTCGACGACTCGGTCGAGAGGAGTAAATGGCGCCCGGTTTCGGAGGAGCTGTACGACCAGATTCCGCTTCCCTGCGTCGCTGGTCAGAATCTCTTCGAGGCGGCGACCGCTTTCAGTGTACGATGGGAGCAGAGGCAGGAGTTCAGCGATGGTCTGCGGCAGATCCTGGGTTCCCTCTAGGAATCTCATCACCAGTGGGACGTCGGGGATACGAGCGCGAATCTCCTGGACTTCAGCGTTGAGCATCTTTCTCGTCATGCCGTCGTAGAGGAGGGAGCGCTGAAAGACGGGAGAGCGTTTTTCAATCCTTTGCCCTAGCTTATCCTGGGCATTCCGGAGCGCGTTCAACTGCTCTGCCTGGCGCTGGCGAATGGTCGCCATCTGCTCCACTTGCCTGTCACGTAGGACCGTCGCCACAGAGGAGATGGTCACTGGCTTACCACGGCTATCAAGGGAGTTGATCTCCCCTTCGAGGGCCTGAACCAGATATTCAAGTCGCTGCTGGTGGGCACGAGCCATCGCTGCGGTTAGCATGATGCTGCACGCCTTGTGAGCCGCATCGCGTGTGACCTCATCGGTGTTAATAAATCCGAGGATTCCGTGGGCTTCCTGCACCGCGTTCAGCGCAGGGCCGAGTTGGACGGCTGCCGCGTCCCGCTTTTTCTTCTCGTGCTCAGCCTCTTTCCTAGCGTCCCTCACCAGACCGGCCAAGTGATCGCGGATCTTGCCCAGCGAGGCCAATGCTAGATGAGGGGAAGCAGGCAGCTTGCTCGTCACGTAATCCGTAATCTCTCGTGGGAGGGCCTCGGCAAGTTGACGGGTTCGGTCTTCCCAGGATCCCTCGAATTTCAGAAATTCATCACGCACCTTGGCGGGAAGACCGGCCATGCCCTGCTTGATCGTGTCAGCCTTCATGCTCCCGATCATAGTAGTGATCTGCTCGAAAAAGTTGCGGAGCGCATTGGTTGGTGCCGGAGACGGGTCCAGCCGGGTGAGCAGAGCAGAGCGGTGGAGATTCAGATCCTTGATCGTCTGTTCAACGACCTCGCGTAGTCGCGCTTCTTCCTCAGGGGATAAAGTTCTATCCTGACACCACGTCTCGAACCGATCGCGGAGCGCCTCGAGTTCCTGCCGAACCCACTCGACCACCAGATAGGTCTGTGTATCGGACAGCACGGTGCGGATGGAGAGCGCAGTCTCGACTCGCCCATGCATCGGCTTGTCCTCAAGATCGTACGGGATCACATCCGTGAGATCGACATGACGCGCATGAATCACGGTGTGGGTGGGAACCCGCAGGTAGGCACGCAGGATGGCGGCCTCCTGCATTAACGCATCGACCGGCCCCAGCGTCACTGCCTCATTGCTGGCGAACATGTAGGTGGCTGTCTCGAAGGGAGCCTTCAAGACGCGGCCGCCCTTCATCGGGATACCTCTCCCAAAGCCGTGCAACCCTTGAGTTTCTCGGAGTGTCGCGTAAGCATTCGCGTACGCGCGGTCATCACCAAGGTAGATACAGGGCATGATGGCGTGAAGGTGGAGGTCCCCATTGGTCATCACTGATCGCAGGATCGCGGCGCCAGGCGTTGCGGCACCCGTTCCTGTCCCCCCACGATAGGTAGTGACCACAAAGACCTTCACCCCTGGAAGAAGAGCCAAGGTTTCCGTCCGCACTTGAGTGAGCTCGAGGAGGTGCCGCTCAAAGAATGCTCTGAGCTCCGGCTCGTTACCCTCGACCCGCGTGCGGCCCAGCGCTGGGGTGCCAGCGCACCCTGGAGCATTGGGGGTCAGCGCGAGTCTCTGTAAGGATGGCTCAAACATGGTGGAGAGCCACGACCGATTGAGGGGGGTGTCAAAGTCAAACTCTCCCGAAAAGGGGCTGGTGAGGTGGAAGAAATGTGACCTGGGAATGGCCTCCATCACCTGCTCTCTGGGCCAGCTGTTCTGAACCAGTCTGGTGATCACCTCCTCGTACAGCAGGCTGTCTACCAGCACCCCCCGCCATGGAACAAGATCCTGCATTCCTTCGAGTTGCGTGTGCAACACGACCAGCAGCTCGGCCATTGTTGTGCCGAAGATCACCACCAATACGGGATGAACTGCCGGAATGTTCACCTCGTTGTCAACCCTCTCGAACTCGTTCACAACCATGCTGTGATTGTCCATACATACCCCTCCTTCTCAGACGGCAAGGTCTTCCACAGTTTCTTCATTGAAAGGGGTGCAGACGCTCCCTTTCGCTTCGTTTCTGAGGTATTCCCACTCATGCCCAAGCTCGTGAGTGAGCGTGACCAGCTGCCTAGCCAGAGGCAAATCAAACCAAGCATTCAGATTGATTCGGTGGCACAGGGCCAGTCCATCCTCTGGGCGGTAGGATCCAAGCCGGTTCCTTCGATCCCTCTCGAAACTAATTGCAGGGAGCGGCAGATCGCCGTAAAACCTCCCGATAATTAAAGGAAGATAGTCATGTGAAAGGCTCTACTGCTAGGAAGCATTGCTGCCGGCAGGATACTCATAACTGATCTAGCGGGTTAGAGTTGGCGATCTCGACCACTCTTCCTTTTCACGTCTCAAGGGAAAGAACCACTCTCCGACAACCATTTTTGCTAAGCACTCGAGCTGGTTGGTCTGACAGAGTCTCTCGACTCGTCGAAGCATCTTTTTGCGCTGCTTTCCGTCATCGGTGAGAAAGGGCTCGTCAGGAAACAACATCTTTGCGGCAGTGAATGTGCTGATCAAATCCCTGCCCCGAATGCGTTTGGCTTCTTCGTTCATAAACGTTCTCCTCAGCCTTCTCACGCTCATCAACCTCTGATATGAGAGCACCGATTCCAAGCCTTTCATAAAGCTGCTTCCGTAGAAGCGCTCGGATCTCCTCATCACTGAGGACCCTATAGGGATCTAGATCGTTGTTCATGTAATCTTTGGAATATTGAAAACGTACTCAGTACTGATAGCGTACTGATAACGTACTTATTTCTACGCCTAAATTTTTGTCTTGTCAAGAGTTTTTTCGTAAAAATACTCCATTTGGGGAGAGGAAAATCCCAACCCCTCCGCAAAAGCGAAGCCCCGACCGCGCCGGGGCTTCACTTCCGTTATTCCGTGAGGTTTTTCATTCTCATGGTCGGTGAGAGTTTCCTATACTGGTAGGTGAAACGATAAGACTGGCCACAAGATTCACTATCACGTTGGCCAGATTCCTGTGGCTAGAGTGTGTCAATAAAAGCGAAGCCCCGACCGCGCCGGGGCTTCACTTCCGTTATTCCGTTTTGAACTTTGAAGAAATTTAATACCGTTGAGAAATATTCCTACTCATGATCTTGGATCAAACGAGCACGCTTGGCCCGAGGTATACTGTGCTGGTCATCCTGTCCGCTCTCCTTGATGTCCGATCCAAGCACGTCTCTTCCCCTCTCTGCGATTGGCATAAAAGGGAATATCACCTCTTGAATCCCCTTCTTCTTGCCCACATATACTTTATGACCCTGAGCTATCTCATCAGCAACCCATTGCAAGAGCCTCAGAGCATGTCGGATAGTTTCTGCTCTCGAGGGAGCGTCAATCCGCTCTCGGAGTTCATCCAAATCCTTGAGGGCTCTCTGAGTAAAATTAAACTGAATCTTATGCATTCCCATCTTCTACTTCTCCTCTCTAAATGAACATTTGAGCCAAGAAGATGAGTGTGGAGCCCTTCTTCCTATGAAACCAGATAGACTCAGAGGAGCAGTCGGCAAGACTCTATGGCTCCTGACAGCCGGTACTCCTTCTAATGCTAATGTTGTGACGGTCCCCCAAGATCCTGTTGGTCTTATATCCCTTTTTTTGCATCCAAGCCGGGCAATACCCGCGCTTAAGATACTTAAGATGAAGAGCGCCGCCAAACGCTCCCCAACAAACTGATCCATAGTCTTCCTCCCTTAATTTTTCCCTGCTTTCTGAAGTAAAGACATCACTTTAACAACGCAGAACATTGCCTCTCTGAGGCAGTGGACTAGCAATCTCACGACATTCTATAGCTGCTGCTCTCATCATATAAGTCTTCCTCCCCCTGTCATAGAAAGCTACTTGCCATTCAAAATGGGGAACTTGTGAACAACCCTTGGGTAATCTGACTGGACACGGTCTTGATGCCTTTGCAAACTTACTCCTACCAACCTTGATCCGAGTGGAGAGAAAGAATTTCGAGTGCGCTTTGCTACAGCTCTAAGCAGGACACCTACGCTCATCTTTTACGAGATCGCGAAACTCATCAATGCTGCACGCCTTGTGAGCATACACCATGACCTGTTCAGCCAGATCAAATGTGAACGACTTGCGGACATTCGCACCATGCGGAACACCGGGCGCTGAATGAAAATATACTCCTTTTTTACTCCAATAGTCTTATAGAGTCAAGAGGTTTTTTCATAGAAACACCCTATTTGAGGGGAAGGGAAACACCAAAACTCCTGCAAAAGCGAAGCCCCGCCGAGGTCGGGGCTTCACTTCCATCAGTCCGTGTCGTGAAGGACCCTCCTGAAGAGGTGGTCCAGGCGCACCTGGACTTGGTGCGGGATGACGATGATGTGCCGGTGGCGCTCGCTGCATTGAGAAGGCCTGGCATCGTCTCGGAGAGTGGTGTCACATCGAGGCCGTCATTCCTCACACCCCACGGTGATGGGCCACGAGGTGTCGTGGGGTTCCTTGATGGAGGGTGAACGCGTTCCCCCTCGCTTCGGCCTTTCAGGCCTACACGACCCCCTTCGCCTCAGGGGGAAGATGCCCCTTTCCCCCTTAACATCCCCCTTGCTGGACATCGTAGAGGAAGTGGAGGAACACTCACCTCTGATGTCCAAGCAACCTGGGCGAGGGGGAGCGCGCAACCTGTGGGCGCGCCTCAAAGGCGGTCTCTTGACACATTCCCAGCGTGAGCGTGCTCCAAGCCGCAAGCACCAGAAGCGCGGCTGCCGCTGGGCCACATCCCTCGGCACCCCCTTTTGAGTCGTGGAGGACCCTTCACAGAGCCCCCACCTCTGAAGGAGCATTTTCCACCAGCCGCGCTGTTGCGCCGCTCCATCGTGGCCGCCGCGCAAACAGCAGCATGCGCCACGGGAGGAGATGATGCTCGTCTCCGCCATCCATCTCCTCAAAGGATTGTTGGAGAAGGTCATCGAGAAGGACAGGCACATGGACGAGAGGAGGGAGGAGTGCAGCGCGGGAGAAGGGTCCAGATCGCTCACGCCCACCAGCAAGCGACCAGCTCACAATCAGCTCGCTGATTCTCGATGATGTTGAAGGTCACGCACTGGGGTCCGTTGCATTCGGGAGGCAACTGCGCCCCAGCCCAACATATCTTTTGATTATTTTTCAACAATTTTTTGGCTGTAAAGCCGCATCAACACTGGACTTATAGGCGGATTGATTTGACATGATGATGGTGATGATGTTATACTATAGCCATGATGAATGAGAGAGAGAGGCTCTCTCAAAAGACAAACGCCCTACCCAGTGTTCAGAGCACTGAGTAGGGCATGGGTGAACCCCCCACGCATACAGGAGGTTACAATGTCCAGTACCACAGTAGCAAAGAACGGCTTCGCTGTCAAGTCCACTGAGCATCCCCACCTGTGGAAAGTCCAGTCAGAAACCGACCCCTCCAAGGTCTACTCCGTCTATACGAATGGCCAGTTGAAGTGTTCCTGCAAGGGCTTTCTCACCCACAGGCACTGCAAACATGCCGACGCCGTGGCCGTGGCCCTGCAAGAACAGCATGAAGACGTGCAGGCTGAACAGCTCACTTCTCCTCCTCACGCTGCTGTTCAGACCCCCGCCAGTCCCCAGATAAAGACTTCCCCCACAGCCCTGGCCGACGGGCTGAAGCCCTGGATCGTGGAGATTCATGGGCAAATGTTTGTGAAGTTCGCCGGGTTGCTCCAGCTCGCCCATACGCAAGGGCTAAAGAGTCTGTCGGTGAAGCTGATTCAGGTCTCGCCTCAGCTGGCCGTGGCGGAAGCCACCGTCGAAATGGAGGACGGCCGGTCCTTTTCAGAGATCGGCGACGCCAGCCCAGGCAATGTGAACAAGACTGTCGCCCAGCATTTTATTCGATGCGCCGCGACCAGAGCGAAGGCGAGAGCCCTGAGAGATGCGCTCAATATCGGGCTGTGCAGCCTGGAAGAAATTGAGTAACCAGCGAGCAGAGGGGAGGTCTTCTCCTCCCCTCGTTCTTGAAGGAGATACCATGACCACCATCACAAGAGGAGCATCCACCATGGCGAAGGAGTACGCGACCCAACTGAGAGAGTGGCGAGCCCAGAATCCCTTGCGACTCTGGAGAAAGGAGAAAGGCTTGTCCCGCAATGATGCGGCGACTGCACTCAACTGTGCGGCCAATACCCTGTGGAACTGGGAGAATGGCTCGATCACCCCGAACGAGGAGAATATGACGAAGCTCGCCGCGATGATGGATGTGCCAACCCTGAGGCAAACCTGGGCGGCGTGGTTGGCCCAGAAACCACAACTGTAAGATGATGAATCATGCGCGACACCCACGCTAAGGAACGCGCTCGGGAGGCGTGCCCTTCGCGCTCACGTCGTCAGAGGCCCTCGCCCTCGACTGGAAGCTGACTGGGCGCTGTTCGCCTCTCCCAGATGCTCCCTCAGAGAAAATTTTTTACATGGGAACAGGCTGGGATGTGCAGAGGAGCTCAGCATCTGGACGAAGACGTTGGGAGATGACGACGCGTAACACGGGCTGGGAGGCAGGGGGCGCCCCCTGGGAGGCAGAGGGGAGCGGGCGCATCAAGGGCGCTGCGGAAGACGCGCAGCGGCTGCAGCCGCCCGACTGCGACTGCGTGGGTGGCGGGGGGAGTGAGCGAAGCGGAGGAGAGGGCGGCGGGTGAAACCGGCCGCTTCCGCTGGGCTTGCCTTTCCTTCCTCTCTCTTTTAGCGTATCCTTGAGAGGTGCACACCTGAGCAGTGTTCGATGGACGAACGCGAAATACCTGGCGTCTCTCAGGGCTGCCTGCATTGACTGGTCCCGGTCCGCTGGGAAGCAGAGGAGAGCATCCCGAGAGCACCCGCGCCGGTGAACATCGGGGGATAGGACACCATGCCCTACGAGAAAAAGTCTCGTTGTAAGGCAACTATGAAGGCCGTTTTTCGAGTTGTATGCCCGAGATGATGATAGAGGCTGTTCTTGAGAGGCTCACGTGACCAACCGGCGGGGTTTTAGGGGCAGCCCGCTCCTAGGGGAGAGGGTTGTGAGAAACGAGCGGAGCGACGGCTCGAACCGAGGGAGAGCTCTCTCCCTTCCCTCAACTCTTGTACTTTTCCTGGTGGTCGATTTTGTACCATCTTCGGGCCCGGTTGTAGTCACACCCTCCCAACATGAATATTGATAGAAGCCGCTACCACTGGTGTGATGTCTGTTGTAGAAGAAACTTGTAAAAAAGACTTGTAGAAAAGACTTGTAGAGCGAAAAATCGCTCAATAACTCCTGAAAAAACAAACAGATAGAAATGTGGCTTTGCCAAGCCAGGTAGGGGATTTTGCCAAGCCAGGTAGGGGATTTTGCCAAGCCAGGTAGGGGAACAGGCCAAATGAAGGGGGGTGATTCTGTAAAGCCTTTTTATACAAGGGCTTATGGACAGTCAAAAATTGCCAAGCCAGGTAGGGAAAATTGCCAAGCCAGGTAGGGGATTTTGCCAAGCCAGGTAGGGGAGCGCACGACCCCTTGTATCAAGCAGCCTGTGAGGAGCCTGACTCAGTCATTGCAGGCAAGACAAGCAGAAACATCACGCAGGAGTGGTTTCAGAGGAGAAGGAGGGGAGACATGACTGATCTCGTGAAGTATCCGACTGATGTGTTGAACGCGGTCTATCAGACCCATCGGTATATGGCCTTGGATAAACTTGTGAACGGGCTAGAAAACGGCTATCGACAGTTCTATCGTCAGAATGTTGTTCTCGCTGTCAAGCTCGATCTCTGGGATCGAGATGGCCGTCAGGTACGGCTCTACCAGCAGGAGCGGCAAGTGCTCCGGGCCATCTATGTCCTGGCGCACCAGCAAAACAGCGCGATTGTCAGATTCACGCCAGCCCAGCTTATGGAGGTGCTGGGGTATACAAGGATGAACGAGAACGACTTTTCGCCAGCGCAGCGCGAGCGTGTCCTGCGTGCCCTGAACAATCTCTTTGATATTCATGTTGAAGTCGAGATGAAACTCGGGAGTGGCGGCATGAAGAAGCTCTATGGACATTTCCTTGACAGCTACGCGGTTGAGACCGATCGTGAGGGGAAAATCCTGCAGTATGCCGTCCAAGTGAATGTGTTGATCGGGGCCGATTTAAGCCGCTTCAAACTCATGCCAGCCAATCTCCCCAAGCTCATGACCCGCCATGGACCAGATCAGGCGGTGACGACGTTCGTGGACTTCTGCCTCCTCTGGGAAGGGCAGACGATCGACTGGGGTCTGGAGACCTGGATGGAACAGCTCCAGCTTGATCCTACACGGCGGAGTCGGAACATGCGCATCATTGAACACTGTGCCCAGTGGGGCATGGAGAATGGCTTGGTGGCGTCGTGGCAGAAGGGGCGGATGCAGCAGGACAAGCGGCGGGTGAAATATACCATGGTTATTGCCCCCCAGCGATACCCTGGCTGGCGCACGGCTGTGACAAAGGAATCCGAGCGGCCTCAGGAGGTGGTTGATCGCTTCTACGAGTTGCTCGGGACCGCTCCCTCGGAGCAGAAGCGGATGCGAGATACCGCGATCGCCGACAAACTCCTGGCTGAGGGGTTCAGCATGGACGAGATTATGTTCACCGTGGAGTGGACCGTGCAGCATGTGTCAGGCGTGACCTCCTTTGGGCTTATTCCTCATGTCATCCACCAAGCGCTAAAGGTGAGACGTGATGCTCAGAATGCTGAAGAAGCGAAGCGGGAGGGAGAAGCGCGGATCCAGGAGCAGCTCCGGCAAGAAGAGGAAGAGTGGGAACGAGCGCAGAGACTCGAGGAGATTCGCGCGTCGCTGTCTGAAGAGGCTCTTCAAGCCTTCAAAAGGCACGCAGAGGATGAACTGGCCAAAGAAGGGGTGGACCGAGAGCGTGTTGGGTACAACATCCTGCTGAGGCTGAAAATGGATGAGCTCATTGATCAGGAGTACATGCGGAGGGAAGAGGAAGAAGGATCGGAGGATCTTACATAGCGTCGGAGAGCTTTGAGCCTCAGTCTATAAAGAATCTGGAGAACTTTCGACGAGAAACCGTATAAAATGATTCGGGCTGAGTCGGCTACCCTGTTCTATGCTGTTGCGCCCTAAAGATGACCGCCGTCCCTGGTAGGCAAGGTAGATGAGGGTTGGTCATAAATCGAATCCTCCATGTAGGGGCGTATTGCAATACGCCCCTACGAATATCGCGTTCCCTCGTAGGGGCGACCGGCCGGTCGCCCCTACAGATGCTGCGAGAAATTATGACCGTGCCTCAGGTAGATAGGAGGATAACAACATGAAACACAATTATAAGGATCTGCTTCGACAACTTGCCGCTCTGTCAGAAGATTTTTCTCACCTGGGCACGCGACTTTCCCAGGCAATTAGAGAGTTGCAAGACTCCGGCATGCCTCCATCCGAAGGACTTGCTGAGGAACTTGCTGCTTCCCATAAAGGTTTTGTAGATCTTCGTGGCAGAGTGCTTGAATTGGCTGAATCATTTGTGATCTCACCCCTTCCCAAGCTCGATGAGATCGTTTCACTCAGAGCTCTCAAATCTTTACTCCAGGCTGTTGAAAAGGTGGAGGAGAAAAGGGGAGCAGGCGAGAAAGTCCGCCAGCACGCTTTGATGATTCTAGCCCGCATTTTGGCAATTACCCATCGTGACAATATTGATTTTCCACCTTTGGTGGAGTGTCAGGCCACAGCGCGTGAGCTCCGCCAATCGATTTTGGAATCACAGTGGCCTCACTTGCATCAGGATACCAACGCCTTGGCTGAAGGAACACACCCATTCTCACAATTGCTGATACTGGTTGAACAACAGGCAGATTTGGATGACGACCATTGGGTCCTCCTACAGGACGCCGTGGCCCAATCAGTCGGCAAATCACTGTCTGTAGCAGCCTCAAGGGGAAAGCTCATTGTTTTGGAGGAGTCGATACCCGAGATATCCCCATTTCCGGCTGTGAAAGATGATAAGTCACCCTCCCTCGCTGAGCACATCGAACCTGTAGCTGCGCCTGGTTCGGATCAGCCCATGGAGCAAACAACTTCTCAAGCATTCTCTGAAGAGATGGCGACTCAAGAAGGCGATGTAGCGCTCACAACGGCGATGGGGGAGGACGTCACAGAAGAGTCAGAGGTCTCACCAAAGCATTCCATGGCCAGGCAGCCTTCCATTGAAGAAGCGGTTGGATCTTCTCAAGAGACTGCTCATGGAGAAATACAGGCCGTTCAAGACAAAACGCTGGTTGAGGCAACGCACCCTCCCAAAAAGCTCGAAATGCAGGAGGATCCCGTAACTCATGCACAACCTTTGTTTGAGGTTGAGGCGAAGCATGACACGCACGCTGAGGATCAGATGGAAGAAGAAAGTGAGAAGGAACAACCTCTGTCCCGTTTCCCACTCGATGATACCGCTCAAAAGATTGCCGGATCTATCTTGGCTAGCACAACCGAAGAACACCCTGCTGCCCTTCGGGATCTGCTTTGGCGACTGATCTTTGAAGACGAGGTCGGCCTTGCCTTTCATATAGCGCGTTGCCTTGAAATCCAGTATCCTGATCTTCAGCCACGCCTACCCTCATGGCTCGTTCGATCGGTGGTGCTGGGCCGATATGTGTGCCATGCCACTGGTGACATTGCACGCCTCCTCAAGGAGGACTTTAACAAGTTCAACAATGATTGTTTTGCCACCGGGAAAAGTGAATGGAATCATGCAGTCCGGTTTCTTTTGGCAGCAGCAGCACTGCGACCGGCGTTGCTGGCGCCAAATACCAATGCCTCTACAATTCTTTACGAACTTCGAATGAAGGAGGGTCTTGCACGCCTCTATGAATGTTGCCAAATCATTGCTAATTATGGAGCTAAACTTCAGGCACTTGATCCTAACGCCCTCAAAAAGGTAAAAGATCAGGCCGTGTGGCAAGCCGATTTGGACTCTCTACAGCAAGAGGTCGAGTCTTGGTGTTCACAAGCGCCTAGAATGACTATAGTTTATGCCCCGGCAACCAAGGTTTGGCGCAAGTGGCAGGAACCTCATGGACTCATTCATTCTCTACTGCTTCCCGTAAGGCAAAACGATCTGAACGGACTGCAGGACGCCAAACAGGCTGTCGAGCGGTTTTCGGACGATGTCCAAATCAAGCGAGAAGTCGATCACACAGATCGGAAAGTCCTGGGGCGGCGTCTTGGCGACGATATTATCGCTAAGGCCCTCGGTCAGATTCGTATGCATGTACACGAAGCGGTTGGATTTGTACGCCGCTGGATCGTTCTCCATGAATTCCGTCCAGGTCAGAGCAAGGGCTATCTTCAGAAGCAAGCTGAGCAGTTGAGGCAAGAAATTTGGGATTGCCGAGAAGCTGTACTAAGTGATTCCAGATAAATTTCTGGACAATAGGGGGTAAACATCATATCCTTA
>CAZAYE010000019.1:0-14909 GCA_964489255.1 uncultured Enterobacteriaceae bacterium | reverse complement strand
TGGCGCTGGTTGCGGCGAGCTCAAAGGATGAAAATTCTGCTTGTTAACGATTACGCAACGCCGACTGGCGGAGCTGAGGTCTTCACGCTCGCGTTGCGCAATGGACTACGCCAGCGCGGGCACGATGCCCGACTTTTTGCCAGCAGTGCGCGGCCCAGTGCAGGAGCAAGCACAGCGGATTACGAGTGCTTCGGCACAATCTCACGCTTTCGCACCCTGCTCCAAACAGCAAACCCGTGGGCCTTCGTGCAACTCCGTCGCGTGTTGGCCGATTTTCAGCCTGACGTGGTGCACGTGAGGATGTTCTTAACGCAACTGTCACCTTTGATCCTCCCTCTGCTTAGGGACGTGCCGAGCTTGTGTCACGTGGTCTGGTATCGGCCCATTTGCCCGCTCGGCACTAAGATGTTGCCGGACGGGACTGCCTGCCACGTGCCGGCAGGCGCAGTGTGTTACCGCAACCACTGTCTGCCTTTGCGCGACTGGGTGCCACTGATGCTCCAGATGGCACTCTGGCGGCGGTGGCGTCATGCGTTCGACCTTATCGCGGCCAATAGTGAGGCCGTGAGGCGTCGCTTGATGGCGGAAGGCATTGAACCGGTGGAAGTGGTCCGGAATGGCGTGCCGATTCAGCCTGCCCGCCCCCCGCTTGGCTTTCCGCCGGTCATTGCCTTCGTTGGCCGGCTAGTTCGAGAGAAGGGGGCAGATATCTTGCTGCGGGCCTTCGCAAAGGTGCAGGCACAGATGCCAGAGACACGGCTTTTGCTAGTCGGAGACGGGCCAGAAGGTGAGTATCTGAGAAGAGTGATTGCTGACCTCGGCCTTTCCTCCCAGGTGTCCTTACTCGGCCACCTGCCTCACGAAGAGGTCGAGCGGGTCTGTGCTGCGGCCTGGGTGCAGGCCGTGCCCTCGCGCTGGGCGGAACCATTCGGCATCGTCGCTGCGGAAGCGCTGATGCGGGGCACGGCCGTGATGGCGAGTAACTCCGGCGGCTTGGCCGAGGTCGTGCAGGACGGTCGGACCGGCTTGCTGGTGCCACCCGGCGATGTCAACGCACTGGCAGAGGCCCTACTGCGTCTCTTCCGTGACCGTGAATTAGCGGAGCAGATGGGTAAGGCAGGACGTGAGATGGCGCTGGTGCGCTTTAACGAAGCCATGTGTATAGAGAGATTTATCGAGCTATATCAGAGGATCTGCCAAAGTGGTGCGAGAACAAGAGCGGTTCGCTGAGAACCTTCGATAAGGAGAAGTGATATGAACGTCCTAGTGACGGGTGCCACAGGCTTCATCGGCCCTCATCTCGTCACGCGGTTAGTGCAGGAGGGATATCATGTCAGGGCCCTTATTCGTCCGGTGACAGATGCAAGCGCCCTGGAGTCGCTGGGTATCGAGGTTGTTCGCGGTGACGTGCGTGACCCTAGCGCTGTGAATTCTGCAATCGCCAATTGCCAGTTGGTGTTCCATCTTGCGGCCAGGACGTCTCATGGCACCCTGCCCGCCAAGGATATTTACTCAATCAACGTAGAGGGGACCGCGAACGTGGTGCACGCCGCCACGCAGGCCGGTGTCACTCGCCTGGTCCTTGCGAGCACCGCACGCGTGTACGGTATTATCAAAAACTGGAGAGTTGACGAGCACACCCCGGTGAAACCCGACTCGGCATACCCCGAATCTAAAGCTCTGGCCGAACAGATCGTCCTGTCTCAGCACACGCGTCATAACCTGCCTGTCGTCATCGCCCGCATCACGAGCGTGTTCGGATCCGGCTCCAAAAGCTGGCTCGGCTTGTTTCAGGCCATTGCGGCCGGACGTTTTCGCCTGATCGGCTCCGGCAACAACTACCACCATCCGGGCGATGTATCAGATATCGTCGAGGGCTTGTTTCTCTGCGGTACGGTGAAGGGTATTGAAGGACGGACCTACATCCTCACTGGGGACGAGCCGCTGCCGCTGCGTGAAATGATCCGGTTGATCCAAGATGAACTCGGAGTCACTGCCGCACGACGATCTGTTCCAGCGGCGCCCTTACGCCTGTACAAGGTCTTAAACGACCTGGTTCGTGCCTGCGGTGGCGGGCGGCTTCCGCGCTTCGATCGGGTCGAGTTTTTTCTGAATGATAGGATTTTTGACCAGTCCCGTGCGCGGGAGGAGCTCGGCTACGCTCCGAAGGTGAGCCTGAAGGAGGCTATCCACCGGACGGCCGAATGGTACCGCGAACAGGGTTACCTTCCCGCCTGAGGCACTGTGTTTAGCCAAAACCTTTTGTGGACGACTGTGTAGGGCTGTTGAACGATAACGATCCAGTCATCACCACCGAGCGCGACACATGAACGTTCTTGTTACGGGCGCCACTGGCTTCATCGGCCGCCACCTCGTCGAGCGGCTCACCCGTGTGGGAGATCACCTGAGGGCCCTCGTGCGTCCGGAAACGGATGCCTCTTCGCTCGAAGGACTCGGTGTAGAGATCATCCGTGGTGATATCTGTGACTACCAGGCCGTAGAACGAGCGACCGTCAACTGCCAGCTAGTATTCCATCTCGCGGCGAAGACCGAGGCGCTTGAGCTACCAAGAGAGGCGGTTCAAGGAGTGAACGTGCAGGGAACCGCGAATGTTGCACGGGCGGCGGTACATATGGGCGTCGATCGGCTGATACTCTGTAGTAGCGCAGGCGTCTACGGCCGCGTCATTAAGAATCGTGCGATTAACGAAGACACGGAAACCAAGCCCGATTCGCCGTACGGTGAGTCCAAGGTGCTGGCCGAGCGCATCGTCCTGTCTCATCACATGAACAACCACCTGCCCGTTGTCGTGGCCCGCGTCCCGAGCGTATTCGGACCCGGAGCGCGGAGCTGGATGGGCTTGTTGCACGCCATTGCGTCGGAACGTTTTCGCCTGATCGGTTCCGGCACTAACCACCACCACTTTGTAGATGTGTCGGATGTCGTCGAAGGCCTGGTCCTGTGCGGCTATGGGAAGGGTGTGGAGGGGCGAACGTACATCCTTGCGGGCAATAAGTCGGTGCAGTTGCGCGAGTTAGTGCATATGATTGGGGAGGAGGTCGGCGTAACCCATTTCCCGGCGAACCTCCCCGCAACTCCCTTATATCTATACAAAATCCTAAACAAACTCGCTTATAACTGGGGCGGCTATAGACTGCCACGTGCAGACCGGATTGATTTCTTCCTGGGTGACAGGGTCTTCGACATCTCCCGGGCGCGTACCGAATTGGACTATGCTCCAAAGGTGAGTATGAGGGAGGCAGTGCGGCGGACGGCTGAGTGGTTCAAAGCGCAGGGCTGTCTCTAAGAGCCTGCTGCAAAGGAGCGCGGCAGTGGGCAGAACTAAAGCGTGACTGATGAACATCGTGAGGACGGTCACCATAGCGGAGTCTGGGAGGCTTCCCAATCTTATTCTCATTGGCGCGATGAAATGCGCCACCACCAGTTTGCATTTTTACCTTGGGCTGCACCCGCAGATCTCGATGTCGCGTGAAAAGGAACTCAATTTCTTTGTGCGTGAGCGGAACTGGCCGAAAGGCATTGACTGGTACAAGTCACAGTTTACTGGCGTGGCGAAGATTTATGGCGAATCCTCCCCCAGTTACACGCATTACCTCATTTTTACTGGGGTGCCGGAGCGCATAGCTGCAGTCGTGCCCGCTGCCAAGCTCATCTACCTGGTGCGCGACCCGATCGAACGTGCCATCTCTCATTACATTCACGAATTTGCGGCTCACAGCGAACACCGGACGTTCGCCGCAGTGATGGCAGACTTCCACGACAATCGCTACCTCAGCCGCAGCCTATACTACCTGCAACTGGAACGGTACCTGCAGTGTTTCCCCCGCTCGCAGATCCTGGTGGTGGCCCAGGAGGAGTTGTACGCAGAGCGCCGGAAGACGCTAGAAATGATTTTCCGGTTTTTGGATGTTGAGCCGTCATTTTCGAGTTGGCTGTTTTACCACTTCAGAAACCGGTCGTGCGACAAACGCCGGAAAACTGCTCTTGGACTACGGCTGGCACGGCTGCCAGTCATGCAACTCCTGAAGCGCCTGCCGCCAGCAGTGCAGTGGCATTGTGAAAGGCTCTTATATCTACCGTTTTCCCGCAAGATCGAACGGCCGCGTCTGGACACCGAGTTGCGGCGCAGGCTGGTTGCCTATTTCCAGGATGACAGCAGGCGCATTCAGGAGTATGCCGGCCACAAGTTCCCCGGGTGGTGCGTGTAGGCAAGGAGATGACGATAAAGAATCTGTTCAAGCTCGGGACCACAGCCTGCGTTTTAGCCGCCCAGTATTGCATGGCTGCCTATCATGGCGCACGAGAGCGCAGTGTTTTTCAGGATGTCGAGACCTATTGCATGTTTATCGGGTATCCGAGAAGTGGGCACTCATTGATCGGCTCATTACTGGACGCACATCCTGACATCGTTATCGCGCATGAACTCGACGCGCTCAAGTACCTCCACGCGCGCTTCACCAAAAGACAGCTCTATTCTCTGTTACTCGCCAACTCTCGCTGCTTTGCTGTGACTGGCCGTCAGGGAAGACACTACTCGTATGCCGTGCCTAATCAATGGCAGGGAAGATTTCGGCACATCCGCATCATAGGGGACAAAAAAGGGGGGAGTTCGACCCTGCGGCTCCGCGCCAACCCCGAGTTGCTGCAACGTTTGCGCAAGGTGGTTGATGTCCCTGTGAAAATGATCCATGTGGTCAGGAACCCCTTTGACAATATCAGTACGATCGCCACAAGACACTGCCTGAGTCTACGGGAGGTGATCGCGTACTACTTTGCGCTGTGCGACACCATCGCTATCACGAAAACCCAGGTGCCTGACGCCGACCTGTTTGAAATGCGCCACGAGGCGTTCGTCGCAAACCCGCGAGGGCTGCTGCAAGAGCTGTGCCATTTTTTAGAGATGGAGGCGACAGACGACTATCTCGAGGCGTGCGCCGGGATTGTCTTCCAAGCGCCACGCCAAACCCGAACAGGAGCACAATGGGATTATGAATTGATCGGGCTTGTCCAGGACCACATGGCGCGGTTTCCCTTTTTGCAAGGGTATAGGTACGAGAACTGACGCCGAAGCGGCAGTGGCAGCGCTGCAGCGAGGAAAACATGTCTACCTGGAGAAACCGCTTGCCACCAGCCTCGAAGAGGGACGTTGCGTGCTGGGTGCCCGGCGACGGGAGGAGGAAGAACTGCTAGTGCCTACCCTTAAAGTCGGACTCATGGGCTGTGGCCGTATCGCCCACTTAGTGCACCTCAACATCCTGACGCACTTGCCGGATGTTGAACTAGTCGTGCTCGCGGAACCAGACGCTCAACAGCGAGCAGAGGCCAGCTGCCGTGCGCCGACGGCTGTCGCCGTAGCCGATTATGCTGAACTCCTGGCGATGCCAGAGGTGGATGCGGTCGTCATCTGCCTGCCAAACGCCCTGCATGCGGAGGCTGCTGTAGCGGCGCTGCAGCGGGGGAAGCACGTCTACCTGGAGAAGCCACTCGCCACCAATCTCGAGGACGCACGCAAGGTGCTATCGGCCTGGCGAAACACCAGCGTAGTCGGGATGATCGGCTTTAACTACCGCTTCAACGCGTTGTATCAGGCTGCCAAGCAGCAGATGCAATCGGGCACGCTAGGCGAATTGGTCAGCGTGCGCTCAGTATTTGCCGCGGCGGCGCGGACCCTGCCGACCTGGAAGCGGCAGCGACAAAACGGCGGTGGCGTGCTGCTCGATTTGGCTTTACATCATGTCGATCTCGTGCGGTTCCTTTTCGAGCAAGAAGTGTGTGAGGTCTTTGCCGGGCTGCGATCTCAGCACAGTGAGGACGACAGCGCGACATTACAACTGCGACTTGCCGATGGACTGGTGGTGCAATCGTTCTTCTCTCTCAATGCTGTGGAAGAGGATCGGTTCGAGATTTACGGGACGGCGGGGAAACTGACGGTTGATCGATATTGTTCTTTCAATATCGAGATTACTCATCCGAGACGTGATAATTTTGCCCGCTTCAGGCGGCTGGGGCGGCGGTTGCGGTCCGTTCTGCAGAGCCCGTATCTGTGGGACAAACTCCTTGCGCCCGGCCGGGAGCCATCGTATCACGCCGCACTGGCTCAGTTTGTGACTGCCGCGCGGGCCAATCGGCCTGTCAGCCCAGATTTCTGGGAGGGCTATCGCAGCCTGGGAGTCATCGCAGCGGCAGAGGAGTCAGCCAGGACAGGACAAGTCATTACCCTCTCAGATATTGCCATGGAGGACGGGAGTGAGCGAGCACAGACAGCCCGATCATCAGTCGAGCGGTAAAATCGAATAATTGTCATCGGGTTGGATTCCGCTGATCCCGATCTCGTGCAACTGTGGCTACGGGAAGGGCGGCTTCCATTCATAAGGTCTTTGCGAGAAGCAGGTGTCTGGGCACGGCTGCTGTCTACAAGAGGCTTGTTTTCTGATTCCCCCTGGCCATCATGCAGTACCGATGTGTCTCCAGCAAAGCATGGTTTCTACCACTACTTGCAACTGAAGCGCGGGACGATGGACGTAATCCGAGTGAATGCCCGTCATTGTCGTTATCTCCCCTTCTGGTGGCTCTTGCGGAATGTTGGGAAAAAAGTGGCGGTCTTTGACGTTCCAAAGACATACCCTCTTGAAGGAATAGATGGGATACAGGTTGCTGCCTGGGGAGAGCATTACCCGTTGTGATGTCAGTCTTCACTACCCCCGACTTTGGCTGAGGAACTTTCAGCTCGTTTCGGAAAATATCGTCACCCCAGGGAAGTAGTGAGGCCGAAGCGAATCTCGCAAGAGGTACGAATATATAATACTTTGATGTCCAACATTGAAAAGAAAATCGAGGCAACCCGATTTCTTATGGCGCAAGAAGACTGGGACTTGTTCATCACTGTCTTCGCCGAATCTCATTATGCCGGCCACCAACTCTATCATCACTTCCAGCGGAGTCACTGGGCCTATGATCCGAAGAGGGCCGCTCGGTTGGGTGATACGCTGCCGCGTACCTATTCCGAGCTGGATTCCGCCTTAGCGACCTTACTGAAAGGGGTTGCTAAGGACAATCCCGTCAAGTACGGAAACAGACCTCTGGTGGTACCGGAAGAGATACGGCTGTAGTCGGAGACGACTATGAGGGTGTTGGTGACTGGAGCAACCGGGTTCGTTGGCAGCCACCTCGCTGAAGCGTTGGTCAACCAGGGGCATGAGATAAGAGCTTTGGTGCGTCAATCAGGAGACACCTCATTGCTGAAGAAGCTGGGGGTTGAGGTTGCCTATGGAGACATTACTGATGCTGCTGCGGTGGAGGGAGCGATCAGGGGTTGTCAGTACGTGTATCACTTGGCGGCAAAGACGGCCCGGTCCGGGGTGTCAAAGAAGGAGTATTACGCGGTCAATGTCGAGGGTACGGAAAATGTAGCACGTGCCGCGATAAAAGCGAACGTTGAGCGATTGGTGTATGGGAGCAGCGCGGGCGTCTATGGAACCACTACAAGAACGCCTGTGGATGAGAATACGAAGCCAAACCCGAATTCGTATTACCGTGAATCAAAGCTGTTGGGCGAAAAGGTTATGCTCGCTTATCAGACGTGGTACATGTCGCGATGTGCTTGACGCAACTCTCTCCTTTGATTCTGCCCCTGCTTCGGGGGGTGCCGAGCGTGTACAACGTCCAGTAGTACCGTCCAGTGTGCCCGCTTGGCACTAAAATGTTGCCAGATGGAACTACGTGCCAAGTGCTAGCAGGCACGGTATGCTATCGCAATCGTTGCCTGCCACTGCGCGACTGGCTGCCGCTAATGCTCCAGATGAAACTCTGGCGACGTTGGCGTCATACTTTCAAGCTGATTGTGGCGAATAGTAACGCTGTAAAGCGACGATTAATGGCCGAAGGTATAGAGCCGGTAGAGGTGGTTTGGAACAGCGTGCCGACCCAACCCCAGCGCTCGTCTCTTGCCTCGCCGCCCACAGTAGCCTTCGCGGGCCGGTTGGTTCGGGCAAAAGGCGTGGACGTGTTGCTACAGGCTTTCGCCCAAGTGGTGACCCAAGTCCCGGGGGCAAGACTGCTTCTGATCGGGGAAGGGCCGAAACGGGAAGCCCTGAGCAGGCTGATTGCTGACCTCCAGCTTTCCTCTCAGGTCTCAGTACTGGGCCACTTGTTGCGTGAAGAGGTCGAGCGTGCCTGTGCCGCGGCCTGGATGCAAGCTGTGCCTTCGCGCTGGGCGGAGCCGTTTGGCCTCGTCGCTGCTGAGGCGATGATGCGTGGTACAGCGGTGGTGGCCAGCGACTCCGGTGGCCTCGCTGAAATCGTACAGGATGACCGGACCGGCTTGCTCGTTCCGCCCGGCGATGCCCAAGCGCTGGCCCAGGCGCTCGTGCGGTTATTGCAGGACCGCGAGCTGGCGGAACGCATGGGTAGTGCTGGGCGTGAGGTCGCGCTGGCGTGCTTGAGCGAAGCGGTTTATGTGGATCGGCTCGTTCAATTTTATCAAGGGCTTTGCCAAAAGGGAGGAGACGCGTGTGCCAACCGTAATGAGCACTCCACCATTAGTGATCCTCGGACTTGATGCGGGCGACCCTAGTTTTATCCAGCGCTGGGCGCAAGAGGGGTACTTGCCAATGATTGCCTCTATTATGGAGCGGGGCTGCTGGGGCCGAACCGGTGGACCAGAACTGATTAGCGAGCATGGGGCATGGGTCTCGCTGTTCAGCGGTATCTCGCGTAGCCAACACGGTTATTATTATTTCCGGCAGTTGAAACCTGGAACGTATGATTTGGAAACTGTCACCGGTCTTGATATAGAGGCCCCTCCTTTCTGGTCCTATTTATGTGGGCGAGATAAGAAGATCGCCGTTATTGATGTGCCTGATAGTCAGCCGTTGTTTGGATTACCGGGGATCCAGCTGGCAAACTGGGCCACTCATAACAACTGGGACCCCCACCGCTTCTCTACCGCTTCGGAGCCACTTGCGCTTTTGCAAGAGGTTCGTCGAGATTTTGGACCGAGGCTCGTCACGATTGAAAAGAGCGACAGCACTTTCGATGAGGACAGGCAGATTTACAACCAATTGCTAGAGCAAGTTGAGAAGAAAGGTGCGTTGTGTCGTCATCTGCTTGTGCGAGACCGTTTTGACCTTGTTGTGATTGTGTTCGCCGAGTCGCATGTGGCGAACCATCAGTTCTGGCAATACCACCAGGAAGCGCAGGACTGTGCAAAGGCTGTAGAGGGCGAACTCACCCATGCTATCCGGAACGTTTACCAGGCTATCGACCGAGAGATAAGTTTGCTCCTGGCACAGTTGCCCCGTGAATCCAACATCTTCATTGTCTCTTCGGTTGGCATGGAAGACGAGTACCCCACTACCGGACTCATCGAGGCCTTTTGCCGGCAATTGGGCTATCAAGCGTCTCCTGAGGCTCGTAGCGTTTCATTCAGGCCGATAGAGTTGGTACGCCGGCTGGTGCCGGAAGCCTGGCGCATCGCGCTCAGTCGGCATCTACCGAGAGAAAAACGGGAACGCTTGTTAGGTGACCAATTCCGCAGTGGCACAGACTGGCGCAAGACGACGGCCTTTGCCATTCCGGCTTCTTATACGAGCTTCCTTCGTGTGAACTTGCGAGGGCGGGAATCGGCAGGGATCGTTGAACCCGGCGCTGAGTATGAGGCATTGCTAGACCGAATCGAGGCTGACCTGAAGCAACTCGTCGATCCGCAGACGAATGAGCATGCAGTAACGCGGGTCACGAGGACCGTTGAGTTATTTCACTGTCCCCCGCATATGTCCCTCCCTGATCTCTTTGTGGAATGGAAACCTGGCTGCTTTATGCAGCGGGTCGTACACCCCCGAGCGGAGTTGGTGCAGAAGAAGCCGGACTTTTACCGGTGTAGTGACCATTCATCTAACGGCTTTGTCGCCGCTGCGGGTCCATCTATCCAAAGACAGGGAACAGTGGGGGATGTCCAGGTTCTGGATCTCGCTCCAACGTTTCTTTTCCTCCTGGGTGAATCGGCTCCGCAGAGAATGAGTGGGCGAGTGATTCAAACTCTGATTCGTGGCCAGTAGTCAGTATAGACCTCTCTCGGACAGGAACTAACTGGGTAGGTACATGGCAGGAATGGTCTGTGGATGCATCTATCGGTCTCATCTCCGGGTCGCCCCATGTTGGACAGACGATTGTCTGAGGCATGGTGTTCGTTTTTCTCCTCGATGGGCCCAGTGTGAAAAACACATTAGAGTTGGCCGATGACTCTGCCCTCTTCACATTCGGTTAATTTCTCTATTATTGTCCCGACCTATGGCCGGCCAGGACAACTGGCGACCTGTCTTCAGTTTCTCGCGTGTCTTGACTATCCCCTTGACCGCTTCGAGGTCATCGTGGTGGATGATGGCAGCCAGAGGCCACCGGAAAGTGTCGTTCTTGCCTTCCGGGATCAATTCAACGTGACCCTGCTCACGCAGCCGCATGCCGGGCCGGCGGCGGCGCGCAACACCGGCGCTGCCCGGGCGAAGGGGAAGTTCCTGGCCTTCACCGACGACGACTGCGCCCCAGCCCCCAACTGGCTACAAACCCTTGCCGCACGTTTCACCCAGGTGCCGGATGGTGCCATCGGCGGACGGACGTTCAATGCCCTCCCTGCAAACCCCTACTCGGCTGCCAGCCAACTCCTCATTGATTACCTGTACGCGTACTATAACGCTGATCCTGACCGGGCCAGCTTCTTGACCTCCAACAATATGGCCCTGCCGGCAGGGCACTTTCGTGCCATCGGTGGCTTTGACTCGACCTTTCCCCGGGCTGCGGCAGAGGACCGCGAGCTCTGTGACCGCTGGCTTCATCATGGCTACCACCTGATTTATGCCCCGGAAGCCCGGGTCTACCACGCCCATGCACTGACTTTTGGCACCTTCTGGCGGCAGCACTTCAATTACGGCCGGGGCGCATTCTACTTTCACGAGATACGCGCCCGGCGCGGCCAGGACCGCATCAAGCTGGAGCCCTTCTCTTTTTATGCGGATTTATTGCGTTATCCATCCACACAGGCCCAGCAGAATAGACAAGCGCTGTTGCTTGCGGCGCTGCTCGTGACGGCACAGGTGGCGAACACGGCAGGCTTCTTCTGGGAACAACGAAGAATGAAAAAATCTCAGTGTGATCAAAAATAACATCCTCATACTGGTACGCGTGCTGACTGACTTCATGCTGCTATCTACGCACGATTCTCCCTGAGAAAAACGAAAAATTGTCCGCCGGCGCATGGAGCAGGTCTCCCACGCTGATTCTTCAAGAGGAGGTCCCCCACGCTAGACAAGCTACAACGGGGCCGCAGCTGCGATAGCTGCGGAATCCAGAGCTTGGCAGCAATTGGTTAAACGTTACAATCCTGCTTCAATGGGGCCGCAGCTGCGATAGCTGTGGAATCGTTCGGTGAGGATATCGACAAGGTGATTTTTAAAAAGAACTTCGGCGTGGAGTGGCAGAAGAAGTACGAAGGGTTACTCTAACCTGGTATGGCAGACCGCGATCTGGACAGTCTCAAGGAACAAATAAAGTACGAGACGGAAGTGTCGCGGTTTACTGCCCTCCTGACGGTGGCGATTGGCGGCAGTTCGCTGGGACTTATCTTGGGTACGCTAACACCTCTGCGGGTGACCTTGGCAGCGGTTGGTGTGCTCAGTACACTGGCATTAGCTATCGTGATCTGGCGCCTCGATAGGCGTATCCGGGCGCTTATCGCCCAGATGAAGGAGCTTCCATGAGCGGCATGGAATGGATCGCACTCGGACTTGGCACTGCCGTGATGGCAATTCTCGTAGTAACGGTTTGGAAGATCTCAAGCCCTTAAGATGGCTCACTCTCTAGGTATACGTTTTCACTCCAATCGGGACCCATACCCGCCGTTTTTCCTCTCTTCGTGCTTCGCCACCGAGCCGTTGAGCCGATCCAGCCGCTGATGCACACTGTCGAATCCGTACTCCACCTTGCTCTTCAGCTCGGCGATCTGGGTAATGAGTTGGCGGTATTCCTGTTCGTTCATCGGAGTTAGGTAAAGCTAAAGATGACGCCCATAACGTTAAAGGACGCTTCGGAGGTATCGCCTGAATCTGTGGCGCCCCGTACAATAATCTGGCCATCGCTGCCTGACCAGGTGTACGCCGTGCCCGGCGAAGACTCAGCCAAAAGAGGCGCAACCTGGAAAGACCACAAAACCTCTGAGCTGCTGAATTTCAACAATGTCAGAAGCTTGGCCGCAGTTAAAATAACTGCGAGAGGTTTCCAGGTTCTTATCATCATCGTACTGCTCGCGTCAGTATTAGTTGATCACTCCATGTTATTTTCAAAGAACTTGTCTATTCTGCAATTGGCGGTAGCCAGGAGGCTACTAGCGCGGACACCCCCTGGCCTGAAGTGGTGACTGTGACCACAACACCGGACGGTGAGTGGCATTGAAGCTCTCCTTACCATTTTATGCCTGCGAATTGTCGCCCACGGAAAGCCGGAGGGGGCGCCATATGAGGATGGGGAGCAACGGACGACGAGCACGCGGCAGAAACTTGCCGCGTGACGGCAAGGGTGTAGAGTTTTCCTTGCTCCGAAGACCCCAAAGGAGTAAAGAGGCCGTATGCGTTGTGGCAGTTGCGGGTCTGAAAATCTTGAAGGGGCGAGGTTTTGTATCGAGTGTGGTAGCTCACTCCAGAGTCGTTGTCCTAATTGTGGAAACGAGAATCTGCCACAGGCTAAATTCTGTGCGGCCTGTGGCACAGCCCTCAGTACGAAAGGGAAGCCGGCCCCAGCCCAGAGTGGCAAGGGCAAAGGTGGACAGACTCCGAAACGGGGTCCTCGTCCTAAAGGACGAGCCACGCCGACGAAGCCTCAGGGGGCTGCCCCGGAGGCCGAGCGCCGTCAACTGACGGTGATGTTTTGTGATCTGGTAGATTCGACCGCGTTCTCTGCACGGCTTGATCCCGAAGAGTGGCGGGAGGTGGTGCGCGCTTATCAACAGACCAATGCCACCGTGATTGAACGGTTTGACGGCTACATCGCGCAGTATCTGGGCGATGGACTGCTGGTCTACTTCGGCTATCCCGTGGCGCATGAAGATGATGCGGCGCGGGCGGTGCGGGCAGGGTTGGAGATTATTACGGCGTTACAACACCAGCGAGACGCTGGATATCAGGTCCCCTCTCCCCTTGTAGGAGAGGGACAGGGTGAGGGGGCCAAGAACAACGCTAGACATAGCCTTCATCCTAACTCCTTCGACTTCGCTGACGCTACGCTCAGGACGGGCTTCCCCGGCAAAGAGGAGAAAGAACTTCAGAGACTCCGGGTCCGCATCGGTATTCACACTGGCCCCGTCGTCGTTGGGGAGGTGGGAGGTGGAGCAAAACGCGAGCAGTTAGCCTTGGGTGAGACGCCGAACATTGCCGCGCGCATTCAGGGGCAAGCTGAGCCTGATACTGTATTCATCAGCGCATCTACCTATCGCTTGGTGGAAGGCTTGTTTGAATGTGAAGGCCGTGGGCAACCCGCACTCAAAGGGGTAACGATCCCGCTGACGCTCTATCGCGCGCTCAAAGAGGGAGAGGCGCAGAGCCGGTTTCAGGTCGTCGCCCGCAAAGGTCTCACTCCCCTGGTGGGGCGCGAACATGAGTTTGGGCTGTTACGTGAGCGTTGGGAACGGGTAAGAGACGGAGAAGGGCAGGTCGTACTGCTCAGCGGCGAGCCGGGTATCGGCAAATCGCGGCTGGTTGAGACGCTCAAGGACTCCCTCAAGCACGAGAGTGCCAGCTGCCTGGAATTACACTGTTCGCCGTATCACCAAAACAGTGCGCTCTATCCGGTGCTGGAGCATTTGCAGCGAGTCTTGCGGTTGCAGCCAACCGAGTCCACTGAGCAAAAGCTGGAGAAGCTGGAGCAGGCGCTGTCGCGCGCTCGTCTGGACCTGCCAGAGACGGTGCCGTTCTTGGCCTCCTTGTTGTCACTTCCCGCGCCTCGCTACCCACTACCCGCTTTGAGTCCGCAGAAACGGAAAGAGAAAACCCACGAAGCGCTGGTCACCTGGCTCTGTGCCGAGGCTCAGCCGCAGGCCGTGACCTATGCGTGGGAGGATGTGCACTGGGCCGATCCGTCGACGCTCGAATTGCTCACGCTTTTTCTGGAGCAAGTGCCGACGGCACGAGTGCTGGCCGTACTGACCTTTCGGCCTGAGTTTACGCCGCCGTGGGGGTCCCATTCCTATCTCAGCCAGATTCTCCTCAGTCGGCTGAGCCGAGCCCAAGTGGGACTGATGGTGGAGAAGGTCGCTGGCGGCAAGGCGCTGCCCGCCGAGGTCGTACAACAGATCGTGAGTAAGACCGATGGGGTGCCGCTGTTTGTGGAAGAATTGACTAAGATGGTGGTGGAACAACGCGTAGGGGCGATTCATGAATCGCCCCTACACTTCGGCATTCCCGTGACGTTGCAGGACGCACTGATGGCTCGACTAGACCGGCTTGGCACAGCCAAAGAGATTGCGCAAGTAGGGGCTACGATTGGACGCGAATTTACCTATGACTTACTCCAGGCCGTCTCCCCACTGACCGAGGACACGTTACAGCAGGGACTACGGCAATTAGTTGGGGCGGAGTTGGTCTACCAGAGCGGGCGACCGCCACAGGCCACGTATCTCTTCAAGCATGCGCTGATTCAAGACACGGCCTATCAGTCCTTGCTCAAGAGCCGCCGCCAGCAGTTGCATCAGCAGGTCGCGCACGTATTGGTGGAGAAGTTTCCGCAGACTGTCGAGACCCAACCGGAGGTAGTCGCGCATCACTACACCGAGGCTGGGTCTATCGAGCAAGCTATTCCCTACTGGCAGCAGGCGGGCACGCTGGCACTGAAACGTCCGGCGCTCAAAG
>CAZAYE010000018.1:0-15028 GCA_964489255.1 uncultured Enterobacteriaceae bacterium | reverse complement strand
CAAGGGAATCTCTGGACATTATAGGTCTCAATAGTCACAACATCGTGCGACGAAGAAGTCGCTTTCTTTGGCTGTGGCGAAGACTGGATTCCCGCTTCATCAATTTCTCTCGAAGAATCCTACCGGACTATTAGTCTGCACCACCATCGGTGTGACACGCAAGATTTTCTCAATTTGAGCACTCACCTGTCGAGCTTCGCGGATCGAAGGAAAGGGGCCGACAATCACACGGTGCAGAGCTTGCGCAGTCTCGTTCGATTCAGCAATCGCCGGGTGGTATCCCTTGTCACGCAATAAGCGAGCGGCCTGCTGCGCCGCGCTGGACGAGCGAAATGAAGCGACCTGAACTTGGTAGTGATCTTGTTCGGTACGAGTCGGTACCTCGGGCGTATCTTCACCCACAGGTGGGACCTTGACCGGCGGAGACGACACCGGCTGAGCGACGTGCTGAACCGCTGCGGGAACGGGCAGGTCAGGCACTTTTTCTGCAAGGTGTCGGCCGAGGTCATCGATAGCTCTCACTAGCTGCGCGTCGGCCATATTCCGCAGACTCATTACAGCGCCCGGCACGACGCCAAGTACCGAAAGTGGAAGCGCACCGGCACGAAACTTCGTCGCATACGCTTCTGTGATTAAAGATTGACCTGTGGCCACATCAACGACTCGGATTCCCCCTTCTACTGTAAGTTGAGAATAGAGACCAAGGTACAGGCGTTTTGCCGTGGTCACTTCACCATAAATGAGCGCATCGCACAGTAAGACCTGTCCCAACCCTTGCGCAGGTTGGGTTTTCCAGTCTTCAGGCATTGCGTTGAGGCGGATATCGATCTCGTACAGCTCGGCATCAGAGAACCGTTTGATACTCAAATGACCAGCGAAGCTCTCACGCACGTAAGCAGCGAGTCCCTCCGTCCTCGTCTGATCGGTAAACGGCAGAACACAGACGCGCTTGTTAGGAACACCGCTCTGACTCCAAGCCACAAAAGCTGGTGTGGGCGTTGCAGGACTCGCAGGTTTGACAGCTTGCGTTGCGCAGGCAGAAAACAGGAGAGAAAGCCCTATCCCACAGACCACTGCGTTCTTCACCACCATCCTCTCTCCTCATTGGCAGGGGCGACGTGCCCCATCTCTCAGGCTCTCACCACCCTCATACACGAAATCCTTTGCTCGGTCACCTTCCAACCGAGGCAAACCTTGTCGAGCCCCAGCAAAGTAGGATACAGTTCACACTTAGCACCCACAGGAGGACTGACGATGCAGTACGATCTGCTCATTAAAGACGGATTTCTCGTAGACGGTTCGGGTCTGCCCGGCTATCACAGCGACCTGGGGATAGCTGACGGCAAGATCGTCGCAATGGGCAAAGTGGACGGTTCCGCTAAGGAGGTGATTAACGCCCGGGATCTGGTTGTGGCGCCTGGCTTCATCGATGTGCACACCCATTACGACGCACAGCTTTTCTGGGACCCTTGGGCGACGCCGAGTTGTTGGCATGGGTTTACCAGTGTGTTCATGACAAACTGCGGGTTCGGTTTGGCTCCTTGTAAGCCACAGGACCGCGAATACATTACGCGGATGCTGGTGAAGGTCGAGGCGATGCCGCTAGAGAGCCTCAAGGCTGGGGTGCCGTGAACTGGGAGAGTTATGGGGAATACCTCAATGCGCTCGATCGCCGACTGGGCGTCAACGTGATGGCCTTGGCCCCTCACTCCACTATCCGCTATCACGTGATGGGCGAGGATGCGCGCAAACGGCCTGCGACAGCCGAAGAAATTAACCACATGCAAGCGGTGGTGGCGGACTGCATGAAGGCCGGCGCGTTCGGCTTTTCTTCATCCTACGGTCCGGTTCATTTTGACGGCGACGGGGTGCCGGTGCCAAGTCGTTTTGCTGAACAGGACGAGACCGTGGCTTTGGCGCGGACGTTGAAAGACTTTCATCGTGGCACGGTTTGTGTGATTCCGCCCGGTATCCCTAAGATCAGTCCCAAAGACATGGCGTATATGACCCGCTTGTCGTGCGAGAGTGGTCGACCAGTCGTGTGGAACCTCCTGGCCCAAACGTGGGAGTCGCCGAATCACTGGCGCCAGGTGCTCGACTGGACTGCAGAGGCCTTCCGCGACGGCGCCCGCGTCCACCCGCTCGCTCTCTGTGAACGGTTCGACATTACTTTCACCCTGCGTGGGGCAGTATTCGAAGATCTGCCAGCCTGGAAAACGGCGATTAGCGGCTCACGGGCGCAAAAGATTGCCAATCTCTCCAACCCAGAGATGCGGGCCGCGATGCAGCGCGACCTCGATGATCCGGCACCAAAAGTCTTCTCCAAACGCATGCAGGATGTCTTTGTGAGCGCAGTACGCCGAGACGAACACCAGTCGCTGGTGGGGAAGGACCTGGTGACGATCGGCCGGGAGCAAGGTAAAACTCCTCTGGAAGCGATGCTTGACCTAGCGATCGCTGAAAACCTCGACACCCAATTCTTGATCCATGGCTTCACAAACGGCGACGAAGAGGCAGTGCAGGGCATGACCACGAACCCGTATGTCCTCCTTGGCGGTTCTGACGGCGGCGCACATATCGCTTTTCTCTGCCAGGTGACGTATTCGAGCTTCCTCCTCAGTCATTGGGTACGGGAGAAAAAGGCAATGACGCTGGAACAGGCTGTGCGCAAACTGACTTTTGACCCTACGGTACTCCTAGGGATCCCGAACCGTGGACTTCTGAAAGAAGGCCTGGCAGCAGACTTGACAATCTTCGACCCAGACAAGGTGCAGGCCAAAGAAAAAGAGTTTGTGCGGGACTTTCCAGCTGGGGCATCTCGCTTAGTCGCCCGTGCGGACGGCTACCGTCACACTGTAGTGAATGGGCAGGTACTCCTGCGTGACGGGGAGCCGACCGGCGCATGCCCAGGGCGAGTGTTGCGAAGCTATGAATAGTGATGAGTGATGAGGACTGAGGACTGGCTCAATGATTCGATGACTCGGGACTCATTACTCGGGACTCAGGACTGAAGATGTTGAAGCACACCTTCCAGCACATCCGCGGCATCGGCGAGAAAACCGAAAAGCGCATCTGGGCGAATGGGATTACGAGTTGGGAAGAGTTTCTGGACTCGCCCCGCCCGGCTGCCCTCTCGCAGTGGCAGCACGAGCTTGCCTGTGTGGAGTTGGAGCACTCCTTGCGCGCGTTAGAGCGACGCAACGCCCACTACTTTACCGAGAAGCTCTCGACTCAGTTACACTGGCGGTTGTATCCCGAGTTTGGTCAGCGGATTGCCTACCTGGACATTGAGACCACGGGAGTTACCTGCGGAATGTCAACCATCACGGTCATCGGGCTGTACGATGGTGAGCAGCCACAGGTTTACGTGCGCGGGCAGAATTTGTCCCGCTTTGCAGAGGACATTGAAGAATTCACACTCTTAGTGACGTACAACGGAAAACTCTTCGACCTTCCCTTCATCCGGCGGGAACTCGGGCTGCCTCTTCGCCAAGCACACATCGACCTACGCTATCCTCTCGCTGCCTTAGGCTACAAAGGGGGGTTGAAGAGAATTGAACGGAGCTTAGGCTTGGAGCGTGAGGGACCAGTGGCATTACTCGATGGCTGGTGCGCGGTACTCCTCTGGCAGTACCATCAGCAGGGAGAAGCAGGCGCGTTAGAAACGCTCCTGCGTTACAATTTGGAGGATGTCATTCACCTGCCTACCTTACTCGCCACGGTTTACAACGCGCGCATCCAGCGATTGCCCTTTACGCTGTCGCCAATGACACCGTCGCCACTTTGTCTGATCCCCTTTGGCTTCAACCCGACACTGATCTCTCGTGCACTAGCGGAGACTGGGCGGAGCATCGATGAAGAGAAGTTCCGCGAAATCTGCGACCTCCAAGGGTAGTCTACCCCCGGCTGGCATTGGGGCGGGGTTGAACCCCGTTCCTACTTATCTCAGAAGATCTCCATCCGTCCGCACAAATGCCTGGCTGTCATCCACTGCTTCAACTTGGTTCCCCACGCGCCCATCACTCAACACAATTGCTTGCTCAGGCTGTCCTGCTACCTCGTTGTGGAAGAGTCGCACCTGCACCGTATTCTGCTGGGGGCTGCCTGTCCCTCCCGCTCCCTGTATCACCACGGCCGGCACGCCGCCCGCCAGGTGATTGCGCGACACCAGCGCCTGTAGCGAGTTCTCATTTGTTTCCACACCGTCCACCCCGATCGCACCGATGAGACGGACCGCATTTTTGCCGTACTCCGAGATATGATTCTGGTCGATCGTCACCCGGCAGGTATTCCGGTGCGTCTCACTCACTGCCCCTTGGATCAAGACCCCGATTGGACTAGCTGAGATCTTGTTCCCGGCCACCAGCGCGGTGAGTAATCCATACTGTGGCACCTTCTCCGCAAGAGGAACCGCGGTCAAGACACTGATACCAAATTGCTGGTTCGCTTTGAGGATGTTGTCCGCGGCACTGACTTGCAACTGGTTATGTGATGGACCAAAAGAACAAGAAAAGAGGAGTCCCCCACGTTCACTCTCTTCGATCGTGTTGCGCACGATCGTCGCGCTGAAGGAGACCCCATCAGCCTCAGGAAAGAAACAGATGAAGGCAATGCCATCGGCAAAACATCCCCGCATGACGTTGTCAGTAATCAAGAGATGGTTGCGCTGCCCGTGGCGGGCTTCGGCAAAGATGTGATGCCCCTGGCGAGCGCCGGTGCCGCGGGGCAGGGCAGGCTCGAAGCGTTTCAGCCCATTGTTCAGCAAGACACAACCGGTGATGACAGCCTCAGCCACACCACAAAGAAAAATGCCATGGTCACCATTACGGCTGATTGTACAATTCCGAATCGCTACTGACACACCGGGCGGGAGACCAATCCCGTGTCCCCCTCCGTTAGTCACGGTGATCCCGCTGAGGCTGGCGCCATCCTCAAGCACGAGCACAGACAAGTCCGGACGGATGGGATTGAAGGACGGTTCGAACAGTCCTTCTCCGTCAACGACACACCCCTCTCTCCCGGCACCCTCGACTGTGACACCAGCGGGGACCCTGAGCGGTAAAGTTTCTTCAGTCCCGGTCGGGGAGTAAGAACCTGGGCTGACGAGGATGACATCTCCGGCTCGGGCCACACGCAGCGCACGCGTCAGCGAAGACGCGTCAGCTTGTGGGTCAGTGGGATGCACGACAATCGTGTTCATACAAACCTCCATGCAGGTGACTTGGCAGAACTTGGCATAGAACCAGGGAGAAAAGCAAGACGAGGGAAGGTGCACGCACGGAAGATCCCTGAAAGAGTTGTCTGAAGCTTTTCAGAAGGGTAAGATCGCGCCACTGTGCGCCGCGTGTGGATTGTGCTCATTCTGGCTTTCGGTGTCTGGTTCATCGGCGGGCTCCTGTTGTGGATGGCACAGAGTGTCCACAACCAACTTCCATTCGATATGGATGCCCAATATCCTCCTGGACAACAGTCTCAGCCGGGAGAGATTTTCGCGTCCACCCTCATCGCCCTCATGGATCACGAACTCCACGCTGCTTTCGGCTGGCGTCCCAATGACTTCTTTCTGTGGGGACCGACTGCCTGGGCGGATGACAACGCCAACCGCCAGCTTGGGGTTCTTCAGGCTGTGCGGGAAAGTATGCGAGTTTTTAAAGATCATCTGACCAAGGTGTCGAGTAATGAATATGATCCCGATCTGCTTGAAGCAGACACGCTGTTCCGTAATGATGCGAAAAAATTGTGGTTCCCCTCCGCTGAGAACCGTTTCTCTCAGGGTATCAAAAAGCTCCGTGAGTACGTCGCCGGCTTGCGTGACGGCTCGCAACGCTCGCGGCCTATCACAACCCGTAATATTGAACTTGTCCGCTTGTTTCAGGCCTGGACCGATCTCCTCGGCGACGCCCATGCAAACCTCTACAAAGAGCGAGGAGCCACTGGCAGCAGCCTGTGGTGGCATACGGATGACTACTTCTACCACGCGCAGGGCTATGCTCACGTCATGTACGCGCTCATGCAAGCATTGAAGCGTGAGTACCATCAGATCCTGACTGTGAAGCCAGTCATGCAGGAGTTATTTGACGAGGCAAGCGTAGCGCTCAGGGAGGCAGCTTTGACGAACCCGCCGATAATTCTGAACGGCAGTCCTAGTGGGCTTTTCGCTAATCACCGCCGCAACCTCGACACCTACATCATTGAGGCGCGACAGAAAATGTATTCCATCCGGGAGGAACTGGAAAAATAAAAGAAAAAGGCCCGAATGGTGTCATTCGGGCCGGGCTCAAGACGGCGGGGTTCCCACAACTCCGGACGTCTCTATGCGCCCAGCAGCCTAGCGAACTCTCCTTCTATGGTCAATACCTGTTTCTCACAAAAAGGTTTCCTCACTCCGATAAGGATGGGACAATGTTTGCAAAAAATTAGAACGTACTGCTAATTTCCTCCCGGCTTTTTTCGGCAACGCCATTTTAAGTCTCTGAAGCCCGTGACGTAAAAGGAGTTTTTTTTCAAAAAATCTTTTCCCAAATGCTATTTTCTATTGACGAAACTGCCCAGGTTTGTTAACAAGGGGGGCAATGAGCTCCGCCTAGGGCTCTCAGACAGTAACTGGGGTTCCCAAGACAGCTGTCGAGCAGGCTGGAGGAAGGGAGAGGAGAGACGAAAAAAGCGTTCCTCAAGACCTTGACCGACACCCTCGACAAGCTGAATAACTAGGAGGTCACTATGGCAGCGAAGAAAGCCGCAGCGAAGAAGCCGGCGAAAAAAGCTCCTGCAAAGAAGAAATAACGTAGTTTTCAACAGCAACCATTTCCTTAGGCGGAAGACTCACAAGAAAAGGCCCTGTCACAAGGGCCTTTTCTTTTTTCTTGGAGAGCGGTATCTGAAAGCGCGATACTCCTAATACTCATCACGCTCCCGACAAGAAGGCAGTTGACTATGGCAGATGAATCGTCAGAGAAAGTCCCACACATTAAGGTCTCCAGCGCATATCCTGGAGAGTGGTATATCGTCGAGGTTGATGGCGGTGATGGCGCTATGGCTATGGAACTGCGCCGTCCCGTTGGGCAAGAGAACTCCGATGTTTTCCATCTGCGCATTCTTGCGCCCATCCAACATTTTGACGTGCAGAGCATCAAAACCGGAGGGTCTGCGCATACCCACGAAGGGGTAGAGTCAGCAGAACTGACCTTTACTGGACCAACCACCGCATGGCCGGACTTTGTCCGTTGCATTCAAGCCCTGGCCAGTGTCTTTGATACGCTTTCCACCGCGCCACTCGACCGAGAAAAAGTGCGGGAAAATTTCTTTCGAAGGAAAAAATAAGGGCGCAGAATCCTGCGCCCTCGCTTATGACCGGTTTCCTGTCTCCTGTTTTTTTCTCTTCCTTAGTCTACCGCATACCCTTTCTGGGCACGCACGATTAAATTGCCTGCATTGGGACCCCGGGTCTCAACCTGCACATCCCGATAGCGATCCCCGCCGGGGGCGGCACGATACCCTAAACTGTACTGCGACCGCAGTTCGTGCGAAATCGTCTGAGTAGCATTATCGAGCACATTGGCATTGCCCTCCACGTCATGGGTGCTCAAGACGAAGAGCTGCCCTCCGGTGGCGTCGCTGGCTTCTTGAAGGGTACGGGCATCGATCTGTTCATCAAACATCCCACCCCCTCCCCCACCGATGATAAACGGACCGATGGCAATCCGTGGACCTCCCATTCTGAGGCCACCGCCATGGGGATTCCCAATACCAATGGCGTAAATGAGTACCCCAGAGCGCCGGGCTGCGCCGATCACTTGATTCAGCGAAGAGAGGCTGGCGGTATCAACCCCATCACTCACTACAATCAATGCCTTTTTCTGATGCCGCCCACGTTTGATGCGATGCAGACCGTCGAGGATGGCATCGTAGAGGGCGGTTCCGCCAACTGCCCGTAGTGAAGCAACTGCCTGCGCCAGCAACATCCGGCTATCAGTGAAATCTTGCAACAGCATGGGCTGGTGGCTAAACGCTTCGACAAAGACTTCATCTTGCGGACGAATCGTATCCAGCAACCGGCGTAAAGCGAACCGGGCTCGATCGATTTTACTCGCCATGCTGCCACTGGTATCGACAATGAGCCCTAGGCTGACTGGTTCATTCTCGCCAGTATTAAAATACGTGATCTCCTGTGGGGCACCGTCTTCGTACACCACAAAATCCTCACGCCTGAGTCCGGAAATGTACCGCCCTTGGGGATCGGTCACCGTAACCGTGACCAACTGCGTAGGCCGCACCGATTCACGCTGGGGACGCGGCGGCGGGATCTCCGCTTGCTGCCGAGGTCGCTCCAGGGGTTGTTGTGGTTGGGAGGGAATCTCTAGTACCTGTTTGCCAGAAGGAGTCGGACGCTGCGGAGCTGGGACGGGGGTTTCTTGTTGCGGAGTGGGTCTCGGGCCTTGCCAGCCCTCAGGCTGGGACGAACGCCCTTGCGCGCATACTCCAGACACGTTTGCCAATGTCAATAGTCCAATGAGCAGGATGCTAGCGCGGATGATGCGCTTCATAATTCTCATCCTCCAGTGTTTGACCTTAAACCCTTCTCCTCTATGGAACAAGATGGAGGAAGGAGAGTTGCACTGACCTTGGCCGTTGGTTTGCCTACCCCGATGACAGTTCTCCGAAACGGAGGAGAGGGAATCACATACCCCCAATTAGCAGAAGCAAAGCGACAACTCGGGGAAGCCCGGTGGAGAACAAGACAGCGAGCCAATACTTCTGACTATCGCGCTGATCCCCGCAGCTTCGCAATCTTATCCCGCACCTCGACAGCGTCCGGGGCGCCAGGCATCAGGAGTAGATAGCGATCGTACGCCTGAGCAGCCATCACCACATCACCTTTTTCCTCGAAGGCTTGACCTAAATTGCGGTGGGCCGCCCCAAACCTCGCATCGAGACGCAGCGCCATCTTGTACCCAGCAATGGCTTCATCCAAATCCCCTTTGAGGCGGAAAGCTTGGCCCAGACCATTACAAGCTTCGACGTAGTTCGGTTTCAGGCGCAGGGCAATGAGGAACTCAGTCACTGCCGCATCAGCATCTTGCTTGTCAAGCAGCAATTGACCACCTTGGAAGTGATCCCGTGCCGTGCCAGCTGCCGGAGTCGGGACGGTCCCGGCCCGGACCGCTTCGTCCAGGTCTGCCATCTCGGGCGTTCGCGAGGCGACAGCGAGATACTCTTTGTACGCTTCGAGCGCACCAGCGCGGTCACCTTTTTGTTCGAGCGCGTTTCCGAGATTGTAATTCGCCAAGGGATTCACTTGGGCCGCAGTACGAAAGGCAGCAATTGCTCCATCCAGATCGCCAGTCTCGTACAAGGCTAGACCTAAACCGTAGGCTGCATCGCCCCGCTGCGAGTCAGCACGGAGGACTTCGCGAAATTCCGGCGTCGCCGTAGAGAGGTCTCCTTTGAAATAATAGGCCATGCCAAGATTGGTGCGGGCATCAGTGCGGCTCGGATCGAGCCGCAAGGCGGCTTTGAGCTCTTTGATCGCTCCATCCCAGTTGCTCTGGCTGAACAGTATCTCCCCCCGCTCTATATGACCCTCAATGGCATTGCGAGACTGAGCCGCAGCGCGGAGAGGAAAAGAGGATAGCAGCGTACTTAGACAGAAGAACCCCAAGAAAATCAATCGCTTATGGAGGAAGGCCATCCTTATACCCTTTACCAGTCATAGCGTGGCCGGGACCAGCGTTGAGGGAGAATCATCAAAGCCCCAGCAATGAAACCGCCCACGTGAGCCCACCAAGCGACCCCGCCACCAAAACTGGCCGCAGTTGCCACCATCCCGTTCAGCAACTGAGCAAAGAACCAGAACGCCAGAAACACTACGGCTGGGAGGGTCACAATTTGAATGAAAATGAAGATGGGTAACAAGGTGACGATCCGAGCACGAGGAAAAAGCACGAAGTACCCACCCATAATGCCTGCAATAGCACCGCTGGCGCCAACCACCGGGATGCCAGACCGCGGTCCGGTCAGGTAATGCACATACGCTGCCACAAGGCCGCAGACGAGATAGTAAAGCAGGAACCGACCCTTTCCCAAGCGATCCTCAACGTTGTCCCCAAAAATCCAGAGCGTCCACATATTGCCGATTAGATGCAGCCAGCCTCCGTGCAAAAACATTGAGGTGAACATGGGCAGGAACCGAGTCGGGAGGTTCCAAGGCTCGGTCTCAGACAGATAAAGGTAACGGGCTGGTACGAAACCATAGACTAAGAGAAACCGTTCCAGCACTGCCCCTAGTTGGAGCTCATAAAAAAAGACCAACACGTTTACGCTGATCAGCGCCAGAGTCATCAGGGGAGGAGAGGAAGAAGGGATGGTGTCGCGCAGTGGGATCATGAGATAGGTATATGATAACTATAGATGACTGCCCTGGTTCGGTAAAGGGAAACGACAACAGCAGACAGCAAAAAGAGTGGGGAAAGGGGTAGGGGCTTGTCCCTCTTTCCTACCTATGCTTTTCTCCCCTATCAGGTTTTGCCATGTTCTCTACGACGATGACGGAAAACGTACCACTAACGACGCTGATTCTCAGCCTCCTCCTCCTGGCGGTTGGGCTTGGGCTCATCGCTTATCTCATCTCCTTAATGCTTTCGGCCCTCACTCGCTCTTTCAGTGGGGTTTTTGAGCAGGCGCTGTTTCGTCGTTATCGTCTGCGCTGTGAGCAAGGCGATGAACTGCTAGAGAAGGGCGACTTTGCTGGAGCGGTCCGAATTTTTGGCGAGGCCTTTTTTTTGCGGCCAGTGCGTCGCGACTCCTCTCTGCTTTCGGACATAGCGAATTACCATACCGGCCTGCTGAGCCGATTGCTGACCATCGCGGATGAGATGGGCAAAGGCCGTGCTCGGCTTCCCTCCTTGGTTGATGCTGATCATTTCTTAGCTGAACGGCTAGAAATTCACCTCGAGTATTTTCGCCTCCTGAAGCAGGGCGAAGCTCAGCGGCTCCGTGAGCTTGATCGGACCCTACGAGAGAACGAAGCGCGGGTCCGCGCCGCTGTCGGTCGGCTGATCGAAGAAATTCGCGCGTCCGAAGAACGGGTGCTGTATCACTAGGTAGCTTTTAGCTCTTAGCTGCTAGCTCTTAGCCAAAAACAGAAACTAAGACAGAAACTCTAGTGCTGAAATTGTCCTTGCCCACTCCTCCGTCTCGTTTATCTCTTGGTCTCCATCGCTTTGCCCTTTTTCAGCTAACAGCTAATCGCTAAGAGCCAACAGCGCTCTCTTTCCTTGACAAATCTTCCACACAGACCGATGCTAAACTCATCACGCCAACCCGGAGGGAACCATGTTTGATGTGAACGCCGTCCGAGCGGACTTTCCTGGATCAACCCAACAGGTGTACCTCAATACGGCTGGCGTTGGTTTGCCACCACGTTCTGCCCTCGACGCCGTGCAGCGAGCCACCAGCCTGCTGGGGCAAGGACCAGCGGAAATGGGCTACAAAGCCTATTACCGCGCCATCGGAGAATCCAGTGTAAAAGCCAAAGACGAAGCCGCACGGTTACTCAACGTGACACCCGCGGAAATCGCCTTCATCGACGATACGACGATGGGCCTCAACATCGCGCTCGCGGCGATTCCGTTCACTTCCGGGGACAACCTGGTTTTGTGTGATTTGGAATACCCTCAAGTTGCCATCAGCGCCTCTCACTTACGACAACACCAAGGAGTCGAGATACGAGTCGCTCATCACCGTAATGGTATTGTGACGGTTGATGATTACATCAAGTTAATCGATAAGCGCACTCGCCTGTTACTGGTGAGCTCTGTGCAGTGGATCAACGGCTTACGCTTGGACCTCTCTGCCTTCTCTCAGCTCGCCAAAGAACACGGTTGTTTTCTGATTGTCGATGCTATCCAGCAACTCGGCGCGATCCCACTGGACCTTTCCACTTTGCAAGTGGACTTTCTCGCTGCCGGTGCGCAGAAGTGGCTCAACGCGCCGTTTGGTCTGGGATTGTTGTACATCCGCAAAGGGGTACAGGACAAGGTCCAACCCGGCCTCGCGCACGGCTTGTTTGCTCTCACCGAACCAACCCAGGGCTGGGTCCGCTACTTGGGAGATCCCAGCCTCACCCCGTTTCTCTCGTTGCCCCTTGCTCCGGATGCACGGCGTTTTGAGATTCATGGGATGCCCAAGACCATCGGCACCGCTGGTCTGGCCGCTTCCCTGGCATATGTGAACGGACTCGATTCACGGGCTGTGACCGAGCATATTCTCACGCTGGGAGACTTTCTTATCGAAGAGCTGAGACGACGTGGAAGCAAGGTATGGACGCCAGCAGCGCACCACTTGCGGTCCGGTATTGTCACCTGTGAACCGCTCCCAGAGGCCGAGCAAGTTCATCGTCTTACTCAGGCATTGGAAGCAAAACGTATCTACCCCACGGTGCGTTACTGTTCGGGAGTGGGAGGGCTGCGCATATCGATTCATTACTACACCAGCCGTAGCGACCTGGAGATGTTGCTAGCGGCGATGGATGAGACTATGAAAACGTTGTAGCAAACTGCTAAAAAATGTTCGTACTTCGACAGGCTCAGCACGAACGAGTTATCCGACTTTTTATCCCGTTCACCCTGAGCTTGTCGAAGGGTGAACACGTGATGCATGTTCTATGTCACTGAGCCAGCTCAAAGCCGTTTTCTTCGATGCCGCTGGAACTCTGTTTACAGTCAATGGTTCTGTTGGAGCGATCTACGCTCGGATTGCTCGCGAACATGGAAAAGAGGTCACCGTCGCAGACTTGGAAACTGGGTTCCGTCGTTGCTTTGCGACAACCCCACCAATGGCCTTTCCTGGGGCGTTACCAGAACAGATCCAGGTGTTGGAGAAGCAGTGGTGGCGAAACCTAGTCCAAAACGTCTTCGCTCCGCTGGGACCATTTCCTCAATTCGCTGAGTACTTCGATACCCTCTTTGCCTGCTTCGCCCGCGCTGACGCCTGGCAACTGTACCCCGAGACCCTCGAAGCGCTCACCGCGCTCAAGTCTCGTGGATTCCTACTAGGAATCATTTCAAACTTCGATTCCCGCCTTTTTGGTCTACTCAACGGACTTGGCCTTGCGCCTTTCTTCGACCCGGTAGTGATCTCCACCCAGGCAGGTGCGGCGAAACCAGAAGCCGTCATCTTTACTCAGGCTCTCGCTCACCATTACCTGCGTCCGGATGAGGCCCTCCATATCGGCGACAGCTATGAAGCGGATGTCATCGGCGCACAGGCCGCAGGTCTCACGCCGGTCCTGATAGACCGGCACAGGCGTGATCAAAAAACAGAAAGTTACTGCAGGATAAAGAGCCTCGCGGAGGTATTGGAGATCGTTGACAGGTCTTAAATCCTGCCTTCTGGACTCTAGACCCTAGACTTTCTAGACGACCTCTTTCTCCCGCAACGCCGCAATACCCTCCCAAGAAAAACCCGCCTCCAGCAAGATCTCTTCAGTATGTTGTCCCAATTCAGGAGGCGGGGTCGTCGTCGAAAGAGGGGTCTCGCTTAGGGTGATCGGGTTGCCCACAACCCGGACTTTGCCGATCTGTGGATGGTCCATCTCAGTGATGTAACCGTTGGCGAGCGCCTGTTCGCTATTGAGAATGTCTCGGTACTCCTGGACAGGTGTGGCGAGGATATCAATGCTGTTCAGCAGGTCCATCCACTCAGCAGTAGTCTTGGTGGGAAAGACTTGATCCAGAACCTGCTCAATTTTAACCCCGCGGAAGTTGCGGATTACGTTATCACTACATTCAGGATCGTTGAGCACATGTTCGATGCCCAGCACCCGGCAGAAGTTGGGCCAGCGTTTATCATCTACCCCAGCGAGACAAATCCACCCGTCCTTGGTGCGAAACGCGCCCCACACTCCTTGCAAGAATTGGTGCCCACGCCCAGCCCGGCGAGTCTCGATACCGCCACTGACCGAGGTAAAGTTGATCTCCATCGGCTGCAAAGCGATTACCGTTCCATAGATACACGCATCGACCTTCTGTCCCCTGCCAGTCTTCTCGCGAGCATACAAAGCGGCCAGGATGCCAGCCATCAGAGTGAGTGCGCCCGAATGATCGGCAACCAGTGCGCCACAGGGGAGCGGACGATCATCAGGCATGCCATTCTTGGCCATGATACCACCCGCAGCCTGTGCCAGAGTGTCACGGCTCGGACGCGTGACCCACGGTCCCTTCGGCCCCCACGAAGAACCCAGGGCATAGATCAGACGGGGGTTACGCTTAGACAACTCTTCATAACTAAACCCCAAACGATCGAGGACGCCAGGCCGATAATTACTGAGCAGCACATCGGCAGTATCGAGCAAACGGAACAGAATCTCCTTCGCTTCAGGCTTCTTGAGGTCTAGAGTGAGGCTGCGCTTGCCACGGTTCATGGCCAGGAAATAATGACTGAAATCGGCATTTGGGGCCTCTGGCCCGGCGATTAGTCGCACCAGCATGTAACGGCTGAGGTCACCAATGTCGCGCATCTCGATTTTGATTACGTCCGCTCCCATATCGGCGAGAAATAAGCCGGCGTATGGCCCCTGAATCTCCTGAGCGATTTCGACAATTTTAACTCCAGCAAGTGGTCCGGGCATAAACATCCTCTCTAGATAAACAGTCTTGCCCGCTTTTATGGCAGGTAGGCAGAAGCGTCAAGGCACGCTTCGCACAGGCCAGCGGCCTGTGCCACCTAAAGAAAAGAAGAGTCAAAAGCGGTGACCCAGCCGCTTGGCTGGGCCTTTTCACACCTCTACAAAAACCACCGTGACCTAGCTATAAGAGCAATCACAGAGTTTTCAAACCTTCACAGGAGGGGAATCGTATGCCAGGACGTGAAGCATTACCGAAGATCAGCAACTGGGGGCGTTGGGGCAAAGACGATGAGCAGGGAACGGCCAATTTCATCACTGCAGAGGTCATCGTGGCGGCCGCCAAGCTCGTCAGAAAAGGCAAGGTTTTTTGTTGCTGCATTCCCATTGATCAGGCTGGCCCTGTGT